>JAKDZT010000007.1 GCA_030462125.1 Tetragenococcus sp. | reverse complement strand
CTTTTTCTGAAGTTATATAAGATTGTAATTATTAATTATTAAAAAAGCAAGAGAAAATTGCAAATAAAATAAGAAATTGGTAAGTAATAAACAGAAAGGCGCGATTTACCGGCTTTTTTTTAAATAAAAAAACCTAGATATTTATCTAGGTCATTGTCTGTTCTGATATCAAGTTGTTCCAAAAACTAACCGGTAACGATTTGCCGCTAAAGTGTCATATAAAATTACTTCGTATTCCTATAATTTTTTTACAACATAATTAAAAACCATCATGTCATTCGGTTGAACTTCAAAAGCAAAATCAGGATGCCATTGCACGCCTAATAAGTGCCTTTCTTTATTTTCTACCGCTTCGATTACGCCATCTGGACAATAGGCGGTTTCGGTTAAGTTACTCGACACTCGATTTAACGCTTGATTATGAAATGAATTGACATTTGTCTGTAAACCATAAATTTGTTGTAAAATACTCGACTCTTTTGTCAATAATTCATGAGTAGGCTGTTCTCTAGGAATGGGCTCTTGCATATGTACAACTTGGGTAAATGACTGTAATTCTTGTTTTAAATTTCCGCCGAAAAAAACGTTCATTAATTGCATCCCGCGACAAACTGCAAATACCGGCTTTTTTTGTAGTAATGCTTCATCCAAAAGTGCCAATTCAAAATGATCGCGAGCTTCAGAATAACTTCCCTGAACAATAGGCGTTTGTTGATAAAATTGGGGTGAAACATCTTGCCCACCAGCTAAAATCAATTTATCAATTTGTGAAATATATTCTTTAGCTAACTCTTGCGATCCAATCGGTAAAACAAGCGGTAATCCCCCAGCTCTTTGGACTGCTTTGACATAACCATCGGGCGTATAACTAACCGGCATGTGATGCAATACTTCGCCAGAATCCAACGCTTCATTTGCAGCTATTCCAATGATTGGGCGTCTCATAATACATCCTCCTCGATTTTTCTTGTTCAAAGCATAGCTTGTTTATTTGTGAGTGTCAACAAACAAGCCTGCTTACTAAAAAATCCATCTTCGTTAATAATTGTATAAAAAAAGAAGCAAGTAACTTCACATTAATATGAAATCACTCGCTTCAAATTTTAGACTACCTTTTAATAAAACTTATTCCAAAGAATCTCCTTGATAAGTCTCATCAGCTGTATCTGTCGGTTTATCCAGTAAAACTTTACGTGGTTTACTACCTTCTGAAGCACCTACGACGTTATTTTCTTCCAGTTCATCCACTAAACGCGCAGCTCGATTATAGCCGATCCGAAAGCGTCGTTGGAGTAAAGAAACGCTGGCCGTTTGCATGTCTATTACCAAATCTTTGGCTTGATCATACAATTCATCTTCTGATTCTTCCTTCTTATCTTTAGCAATTTCTTCGTCACTTACCATCATTTTTTCTTCGTAGTTTGCTCCTTGCTGCTCAGTAACAAATTTAACAACTTCTTCCACCTCTTGGTCTGAGATAAAGGCGCCTTGGACACGGATACCTTTATTCTCACCCATCGGTAAGAATAACATGTCCCCACGTCCAAGCAGTTTTTCTGCCCCATTGGAATCGATAATGGTACGTGAATCTGTTCCACTAGATACTGCAAAAGCAACTCGTGAAGGAACATTGGCTTTAATAATCCCGGTAATAACATCAACACTTGGCCTTTGAGTAGCTAAAATCATGTGAATCCCAGCAGCACGTGCCATTTGCGCTAAACGAGTGATCGCATCTTCCACTTCATTACTAGCTACCATCATCAAGTCAGCTAATTCATCCACAATAACTACAATAAATGGCATTGTTGGATATTTTTGTTCTTCTGTTTGGTTTTTTTGCTTAATCATTTCGTTGTAACCAGTAATATTACGCACACCCGTTGCAGCAAATTTTTCATAACGTTCTTCCATTTCCTTGACCACTTTTTGCAAAGCTTGCGCTGCTTTTTTCGGGTTCGTGACCACAGGTGTCAAAAGATGAGGAATGCCATTATAGACATTTAGTTCTACCATCTTAGGGTCAACCATCATTAATTTTACTTCATGTGGCTTAGCCTGCATTAAAATACTGGTAATTATGCCATTAATCGCAACTGACTTCCCACTGCCCGTCGAACCAGCAACAAGTAAGTGAGGCATCTTGGTTAAATCAACGGTTTGTATTTTACCAGAAATGTCTCGTCCTAAAGGAACTTCTAGCAGATGATCTGGATGAGCAGGTGCTTCATCAATCATTTCTCTAAAAGCTACTGTGCTAACTGTTTCATTAGGAACTTCAATACCAATTAAAGATTTGCCTGGGATAGGTGCTTCCATGCGGACATCTTTAGCAGCAAGGGCCAAAGCAATATCATCGGAAAGATTCACAATTTTGCTGACTTTAACGCCAATGGCCGGTTCAATCTCGTACTTTGTCACAGAAGGCCCCAGACTAGCTTTAACAACTTTGGCACTCACACCAAAACTTTTGAACGTTTTTTCCAAGATCGAAATATTTTTCTCGATTTTTTTGTATTCGTCACTTTGATCTGTCGCTTTAGGTTGTGACAAAAGAGTAGAGGGGGGCAATTCGTAATCTTCGTCCTCTACCTCTTGAGCAATTTCAAATTCAAGGGGTTTTCCATCGTCTTCTTCTGTGGAAGACGTATCTTCTGCCTTATTTTCTGCTTTTGGTTTAGCCGTTTGGCCTTGTTGGTAACTATCGATCGGAACAAAGCTTAATTGTTCGGGTTCACCTGTAGTTTCTTCTTTTTGCTCTTGGGCTAATTTTTCAGCTTCAGAAAGTGAGCGAACTTGATTTTTTTCTTGTTCTTTTAACTGACGCAAAGCAGCTTCTCGTTCTTGCGCTTGTTTTTCCTCTTTTTCTGTTTTTTTTGCTTGTTTTTTAGCCTCTTTATTCGCTTGCTTTTGCGCTTTTTTCTCCGGATCGCCGACAATCAATTTTTGTATCTTTTCTTTTATTCCCTGTAAGATTTCTAATAGTTGCTGACTATCTAGCGGGCTAACAAAGTACCCTCCTAAAACAACCACAAGAACGGCAATTACATAACTACCAATCTTGGAAACTAGGAAAAAGGTCGTTTGATAGAGCAAGGCGCCTAGCATTCCCCCTCCAACATTCGCATTTACTTGAGCGCCTTGGATGTCACTTAATAAAATTTGCCAAGTCGTTGTTAAAATCTGTGGATCAGAGTTTTGAATTCTTCCAAATAATTGTGCATGGAAAAAAATAAGCACGCCTAAATAAATCAAAAGGCCCCCGATAATTTTTCTACCGTGCGTTACTTTAGCCTCATTATTTTTGATCATCACCCATAAACCATAACCAGCTAACAAGACACAAAGGAAGGGATAAGTATTCCCACCAATAATACGAAAACCATTAGCGATTAACGTTCCTAAAAAGCCTAATTGAAATAAGGCAAATAAAGCAAATAAAATAAATAAAAAACCCAAGGCAATCAACGTTAATTTTTCTTGCTGGCGTATTTGTTTTTTTGTCTTACGTTTTTTGCTACGTTTCTTTTTTTGTGCCATGTCATCCCTCTTTTCATTCTTACCCATTATACAAAAAAAAAGAAGGGAACAAAAGTTTCTTCCCAACTTTCTTTAAATTTTTCTCAATCAGTCGAAACATCTTCGCCGAACCATTCTTCCGAAATCTCTGCAAATTCACCATTATCTTGTAGTTCTTTAAAACCATCATTAATTTCTTCTAACAATTCTTCGTTATCTTTTCTAACACCCACAGCAAAATTTTCATCTTCATAAGGCGTTTCGATCAGATTAAAGTCATCTTCCTGGTCATTCTGTCTTAAATAGTATTCAGCATAAACTCTATCAATCAATAGCCCATCGATCCGTCCATTTTCTAAATCGATAAATGCTTCATTGAAGCTATCATAAAGCGTAGCAGATTCGCCTTCTACAATGTCTTTTAATACTTTAGAATCTTGATTGAATGAATTATAACCCGAAGACCCTTCTTGCGCCCCTAGGATTTTTTCTTCCATTTCATCGGTTGAATCAATATTACTCCCTTCTGCAGTAACTAATAATTGAGAATTCTGCATATAAGGGTCAGAAAACGCTACGTCTTCCTCTCTTTCTGGGGTTTGACTATAACCATTCCAGATCATATCGATGGTCCCATTTTTTAGCTCCGTTTCTTTCATTGACCAATCGATCGGTTGAAAAGCAACTTCAGTATCGTTTAAAGCAAATACGGCTTCTGCTAAATCAATGTCAAAACCGGTTAGATTTCCCTCATCATCACGAAAGCCCATAGGAACAAAAGTATCATCCAAGCCAACTACGACATCTGCGTCTTTGACTGCTTGCTCGTCTTCGCCAGCTGTGCAAGCTCCTAGTAAAAAAATACTTGCTAATAGTAGGCCTAAGCTTTTTACTTTTTTCAAGTTTCTCCTCCTTTAATCATTGATTTCATCCACTTTTAATAAGTTATCTGCAATATTTTTTGCAAAGGTCATATCGTGTGTCACCACCAGCTGGGTAACCCCTTGTTGCTTCAATCCTAAAATGATTTGTTCGACATGTTCACGTAAAGCAGGATCTAACGCACTCGTAGGTTCATCATAGGCCAACACTTTCGGTTCCATAGCCATTGCTCTAGCGATCGCTACCCGTTGTTTTTGTCCGCCAGATAACTGATAAGGATATTGCTGCAGTAATGAATCCAAACCTAATTGTGCGGCAATACCTTTCGCTTTTTTCGTATAAGTTTCTTTTTCTTCTTTTAAAGCCAATCTTGGCGCTAGCACAATATTTTCAAATACACTCAAATGTGGAAATAGTTCAAACTCTTGAAATACGACACCTACTACTTGCTCTTGACTTTTTGAATTCACTGGATCAAATTTTTCGCCGTCTAATAAGAAATCGCCGCTATCTACTGTTTCTAAACCAGCCAAAACCCGCAGCAAGGTCGTTTTCCCACCACCAGAAGGTCCGACTATCGCCAAAATTGAACCATCGGGAATCGTTAAATCTAACGAATTAATCACTTTTTGGGAACCAAAAGACTTACTAACATTTTTAAGTTCTAACATCGATTTTTCCTCCTAACGATAATAATCCATCCTTTTTTCCAATGTACGAAGGATAAGAGTAAATATAGCCGTCATAAGCAGATACATAATACCTACACCTAAAAGCGGGACTAAGGAAACATCACGTTCCATCGCCACTTTTCCGATACGCATAACATCTTGTAAGCCAAGGATGTAAACTAAGGAAGTATCCTTAACTAAATTAATAATTTCATTTCCAGCAGAAGGTAAAGTAATTTTTACCACTTGGGGGATAATAATTTTCCGTAGCGTTTGTCCATAAGACAAACGTAACACACGTGCTGCTTCATACTGTCCGTTAGGTATGGATTGAATGCCTCCTCTAAAAATCTCTGCAAAATAGGCGGCATAGTTAAAGACAAAAGCAACTAAAGCAGCATCAAAGCGATCAAAAACGAGCCCTATAAGAGGTAGTCCATAAAAAACGAAGATCAATTGTAACAAAAGGGGCGTGCCTCGCATTAACCAAACATACACCTGAATAATTGGTTTAAAAATTTTTGAACGACTACGCAATACAAAGGCTAAAATAATACCTAAGGGGATGGAACCCACAATCGTTAAAAGAAACAATCGAAAAGTGACTTCCATTCCGGCAAACAATTGCGGAAAAATAGAAAATAAATAACTCATATAAATCCTCCTCTAAAATAAAAATAGCCTCTGGTTTTACCCAGAGGACGCAAAATACGTGTTCCCACCTCAATTTATCTTTTCCTCACAGAAAAGACCTCGACTAGTTACTGATTAAAAATAAAAAAGTCCTTTAGCCACACACGGCTAAAGGACGTCAATTACGCGGTTCCACCTTTATTTATTTATTCTTCACAGAATAAAACTCAATAAGTCATCAATCAATAACTTTGGCTATAACGGGCTGCCCGGACTCTTCTACTTCGCTTTCAAAAAGCCGACTCCAAGATGTGTTTCACCCTAATTTTATTGTCTCTTCTCACCTGCCAGAGACTCTCTTAAAACAAAACTAAAGCTACTCTTCTTTTCGATGTCAGTTATTTAAGTTGTTTTTTACTTTACAAGGAGTAAATAAAAATGTCAAGAACTTTTATCGAAAAAAGTCTTCATGGATTGAAGTAATATAGAAACAAGAACAAAAATAGAAATTGTTCTAGCGAAACTTACTCTTCAGTTGGGCAAAATAACATTTTTTAATTACAATAAATAAAATAACTCTTTTTGGTGAGGTAATTGGCACGTGAATCAGCAAAACTACAAGAAATTTATCCTACACCTTCTGTGCATGCTTTTCCAGCAGATCGTATTCATTATTTATCCTTTGCCATATAACATATGGCTTTTTATGGGTCCCGTAGAAAGGTTTACCTTGCTTTTATGAACCGCTTTCAATTATAGTATATATAACAAATCTGTTTGAAAGAAGGAACAAAACTATGGTTGAAATGTCATTAAAAAATATAGGAAAAAAATACGATAATTCAGAACTTTTCTCTGTCAGTGATTTTAACTTAAATATAAAAGATCGTGAGTTCATCGTTTTTGTTGGACCTTCTGGTTGCGGAAAATCAACCACCTTACGTATGATTGCTGGTTTAGAAGATATTACAGAAGGCGAATTAAAAATTGGCGATAAAGTAATGAATGACGTGGCTCCCAAAGATCGAAAAATTGCTATGGTTTTTCAAAACTATGCTTCGTATCCACATATGACTGTCTACGACAATATGGCCTTTGGTCTAAAATTACGTAAATATAACAAAAAAGAAATTAAAGAAAAGGTAGATAACGCTGCCGAAATTTTAGGACTAGCGGAATACTTAGATCGCAAACCTGCAGCATTATCCGGCGGGCAACGACAACGGGTGGCTTTAGGACGCGCTATTGTGCGCGATGCAAAAGTTTTCTTGATGGATGAGCCTTTATCCAACTTAGATGCTAAATTACGTGTCGCTATGCGCGCAGAAGTCGCTAAACTACATCGCCGTTTAAAAACGACAACCATCTATGTGACTCATGACCAAACAGAAGCGATGACTATGGCCGATCGGATCGTCATCATGAAGGACGGACTTATCCAACAAATTGGAAAACCTAAAGAAGTTTATGATACACCAGTAAACGAGTTCGTTGCTGGATTTATTGGTTCGCCAGCGATGAATTTCTTTGATGTCACCTTAAAAGAAGGCATCATTAAAGATAACTATGGATTAGAATTGCGTCTTCCAGAAGGACGCAACAAAACGTTGGTGGATAAAGGCTATGAAGGTAAAGAAATTACCCTAGGCATCCGCCCAGAAGACATTCACGGCGAACAAGTCATACTCGAAGCTGAGCCAGAAGTAACGGTGCACGCAGAAGTCGTTGTCTCCGAATTACTAGGCGCAGAAACGATGTTATATACAAAAATCGGCCCTACAGAATTCGTCTCAAAAGTTGATGCCCAAGACTTTCACGAACCAGAAGAAATGATCGATTTAAGTTTTGACCTTAACAAAGCACATTTTTTCGACAAAGAAACCGAAGAAGTCATTCGTTAGTTTTTGAAGAATAACATTATCCCATTGCTACTTTTAGGAGAAGCAATGGGGATAAGATTTAGCAAAAAATGGCAATCAGCTTAAATTAAGTAAAAGAATACTATCTTGTTCCTCAAAATCTTGATAATGAGTAAAGAAACCTAGTTTTGTTACTCAAAAATAAAATAACGAGTAACGGATAGCTAATTCGTTACTCGTTAATTATTATAAACCACTAAAAAACATCTATTTTGCACGCTAATGTTTAATATTGAGTAATGAACAGCAGATTCGTTACTCGTTAATGCAATATTGAGTAATCTTTTAACAATTCGTTACTCAAAAATACATTAATGAGTAATAAAAAGCAAAATCGTTACTCAATTGACCTAAGTAAAGTAAAAATATCCGAACAATAGGCAAGATCGAGTAATCTTTCTATTGTTCGGATACTTTGCTTGTACGTAATACCCTTTATTCCTTTTCGTCCATTGCTTCTTTTAACGCAATCGCAAGTGGACTTTCTTCGGGTTCTTCCGGTTTTGAGTATTTCTTCAATAATTTTTTTTCTTCTTGTTTCGACATTTTTTTCTTTTGGTCTTTTTTGTCTGGAATTTTTTCAGTAATACCGTCAAATTTACAACGGAAATAAGCGCCGTTTTTGCCTTCAATGATTTCCATCTTCTTATGGCATTGTGGACAACGGTGGTTACTTACCTTAGGATCTTTGCGGCGACGGTAGTTACATTCTGAATTAGAGCAAACATAAATTTTACCATCGCGAGTATTTTTTTCTCGCAAAAAAGAACCACATTCGGGACATTTCTTTTGCGTTAAAGAAAAATCCTGGTATTTTTGCTGGCTTTGCTTAACTTCTTTGACCAGTTGTTTGGTATCTTTTTCAATTTGCGTTAAAAATTTAGCGCTAGAGAACTTGCCTTGAGCGATCGCTTCAAGTTCGTCTTCCCATTTTTTAGTTAAATCAGGCGTTACTAAGGATGGGTTCACTAATTCTAACAATTGCTTACCTTTTGGAGATACCTGCAAACCACTAGGTGTTCGTTCCATCAGTTCAGACCGAAGTAATTTTTCAATAATTTCCGCCCGTGTTGCTGGTGTACCTAAGCCAAATTTTTCCATTTTAGCCAATAAGGTTCCTTCATTCAAAGGTTTGGGTGGTTTAGTCAATTCTTTTTTCAAAGAAAAATTGGGTTGAACCTTTTGTCTTTCTTGCCAGTTATTGGCCGTCTCTACTTCACCTTCTGAGGTTTTCCACCCAGCTTCAATCACTTTGTTTTGTGTAAATACAAAAGACTCATCACCAAAGGCTACCGTTGCTTTTTGTTGGATTTTCTTATGTGGCTTAGCAAATAAGGTCAAAAAGCGCGCTACAATCATGTTGTAAATCTTTTGCTCATCATTTGAAAACTTGGCTGCATTCGCGCGCTGTTCTGTAGGGATCAAACCCGAGTGGTCCGATACTTTCGCATCATTGAAAACCGCTTTTTGCTGTACGTTAGCTCCTGATTTAATATATTCTTTTACTTCCGGTGCAAAATTTATAACAGCTTGTAGACGTTCTTTCATTGTCTTTTTCATATCATTGGTTAAATATTTGCTGTCTGTACGTGGATAAGTAACCACCTTATGTGTTTCATATAGACTTTGAACCAATGAAAGTGTCTTTTTAGCGGGGAAGGCATATCGTTGATTGGCTTCTCTTTGAATTTCGGTTAAATCATATGGCAAAGGCGCGTTTTCTGTCTTTGTTTTTTCTGATACTGAGCTCACGGTACCTGCGTGTTGGCTCATTTGCTCAATTAATTTTTGTGCTGCTTGTTGTTCTTTTAGCTCATATGGATTTTTTTGTTGACGAGATGCTTTTTGTCCAGATACTTCTAGTTCGATGACATAATAAGTTTGTGGTTTAAATTTATCAATCTGTTTTTCTTGTTGTCGTACAAAGGATAAGGTGGGCGTTTGCACCCTTCCCGCACTTAAACTATCATCATATTTTACCGTTAAAGCTCGTGAAATATTCAAACCAACTAACCAGTCCGCTTTTGATCTAGCCAACGCTGATTCATAAAGCGCATCGTATTCTTTCGCTGGTTTTAAACGTTTGAACCCTTCTTTTATCGCTTTATTGGTTTGCGAAGAAATCCACAAGCGTTTCACTGGTTTATCAAAATGAATCCATTCCAAAATCCAACGCGCGACGAGTTCTCCTTCTCTTCCGGCATCGGTCGCAATAACAAATTCGTTTACATCTTTACGATGAGCAAGCTGCTTAATCGCTTTTAGTTGTTGTCCTGTTTTAGGTAATGGTTTAATCCCAATATTTTTTGGAATCATCGGCAATGTTTCCATTTGCCACGTTTGCCAATTTTTATTAATCTCTTCTGGCATTTTTAGGCCCAATAAATGACCGAGGGCCCATGTGACGATCACATTTGGGCCTTCGTAGTAATTCTTTGTTTTTTTATTAGCTCCTAATACTTTGCTCAGGTCTTTGGCAACGCTTGGTTTTTCCGCTAGAATTAGTTGCTTCATAAAATTTCCTTTCACTTTCGATTGTAAGTGGCTGATGATCTTTTAACAATGCCAATCCTTTATATTGCTGCAAATCATCGTCACATTCTTCACACCAGCGTTCTTCCCCATCATTCCAGAA
Organism: Tetragenococcus sp.; assembly: GCA_030462125.1. Taxonomy (GTDB): domain Bacteria; phylum Bacillota; class Bacilli; order Lactobacillales; family Enterococcaceae; genus Tetragenococcus. The sequence goes on along the minus strand of JAKDZT010000007.1, from coordinate 26,832 downwards.
AGCACTTAAGAAATTGGTCTTAGCATTGATATATGTATAATTTTTACAAATTAAATCCCATTTTTCTTGAAAGAAACGTTCCGCATCTTCTAATGACAAAAAGCTGGTCTCTTCTTGTATATCCTCTTCCCACTCTTCAAAAAACCACCATGGTTCATTATCGCCATACATGGTCACTACTTGATACATAAACTCACTCCTTAAATTACTTTCTAGGCTAATCGTATTTAGTTTTAAAGGAAGTTGCAATGAATCAGCTTGTGAAAAAATAGACCGCAAGACTCGCTATTCCATAGCAAAAAGGCTGGGACAAAAAAGTCACCAACCTCTACTTACTACTAGACATATTGCAGTGTTTTTGCTGCTTTATAGGCATGATCAATCAAGCCGCCACCTAAACATTCATCCCCGTCATAGAAAACGACCGCTTGTCCAGGCGTAATTGCCCGCACTGGTTCATCGAAAATGACTTCAGCACGATCATTTTCTAATAAACGCACCGTAACGGGTGTATCTTTTTGGCGATAGCGGAATTTTGCCGTACAGTGAAATTCCGTTGGTTTTTCTTCATTTGTGGTAAAATGGATTTCACTTGCATCTAAACGATCAGCATATAGTGCCGGATTTTCAAACCCTTGGCCTACATAGAGTGTATTAGAAGTTAAATCTTTTCCAATAACAAACCAAGGTTCTCCGGATTTACCTCCGCCGCCAATACCTAAGCCTTGACGTTGACCAATCGTATAATACATTAAGCCATTATGTTGTCCTTTGACTTCTCCATCTACAGTCATCATATTCCCTTTTTGTGCCGGTAAATAATTGCTTAAAAATTGTTTGAAGTTACGTTCGCCGATAAAGCATATGCCGGTAGAATCTTTTTTCTTAGCCGTCGCAAGGCCCGCTTCTTCAGCTAATTCCCGAACTTTTGGTTTTGCAATATTTCCCAAAGGAAACATAACTTTAGATAGTTGTTCTTGTGATAATTGACTTAAAAAGTAAGTTTGATCTTTATTGTTATCAAAACCACGCAACATATGTACTACGCCATCTTCATCTCTTTCTACTTGAGCATAGTGACCCGTTGCTACATAATCAGCGCCTAAGTCCATTGCATAATCTAAAAAGGCTTTAAATTTAATTTCCTTATTACACATGACATCAGGATTAGGAGTACGTCCTGCGCGATATTCCGCTAAGAAATATTCGAATACCCGATCCCAATATTCTTTTTCGAAATTAACAGAATAATAAGGTATTCCAATTTGAGCGGCAACTTTTGCTACATCTTTATAATCTTCCGTTGCTGTACATACGCCGTTTTCGTCCGTATCATCCCAATTTTTCATGAAAATACCGACCACGTCATATCCTTGTTCTTGTAACAAGAGGGCCGTAACAGACGAGTCCACTCCGCCACTCATTCCGACAACAACGCGTGTGTTGCTGTTATCAGTCATGCTATTCACCATCATTTCAATATAGATTCTGAAACATCTACGATTTGAAGGTCGCAACTTTTCAGTATTTTCTATTATACAGCAGAATTCAAAGAATTTCACGTCAGGATTCTTATCGTAAAAAAAACTTGCAAAAGTATCATTGCAAGTTTCTTTATTGAACAGTCATTTTAAACTTTTTCAAACAAACCACGTTCTATAAAACTATCCATCAAAAAATAAAATTGTTCTTGCAGCAACTCATTTTTATTTTTAAAAATGTTGACTGCTTTTAAGCCATTGGCTGTTGTAACTGACATCTTTAATTTTTGAATGTTTTTATCTACGGTAATTTTTAACTTAAACCCTTCTTTACTCTGTGGGGTTGCTTCGAGTGGTCGAATCAGTTGGAAATTGCCACTAGAAGTTTCAGTAAACCCATTATCACGTAAAGTGTATCTTTTAGCCGTAGATGCCAATTTATACGTAGTACTTGCGCCTAAAACTGTCGCTGTTTCTTGAAACGCCATTATTTCACCTCGTCAATTGCTTTTGTCTTTATTATAAAGGCTATCAACTGATTTTGCTAGACTCTCTTTGTTTTAAACGTTGGATCGTATCAATGATTGTTTTGGCAAACCGATCGATTTCTTCTTGCGTATTTCCATAACCAAAACTAATCCGGACAGATTCGTCAATAGCTGCAGCATCCTTACCATACATTGCTTCAAGCACGTGAGAAGGTTCAACATTTCCTGCTGTACAAGCCGATCCAGTAGAGATCGCAAAGCCTTTTAAATCTAACTGCATCAGTAACAAATCATTCGAAATCCCAGGAAATTGCAAATTCAATACATGGGACAATTTATTTGCTGGATCTCCGTTTAATCGATACTCAATCCCATAAGCAGTCAAGTCATCTAATAACTTGCTAGCAAATGTCTGATACTTTTCTTGATTCGCTGTTTGAGTTTCTGGTGGCAATAATTCAATTGCTTTGGCCATTCCGCAGATACCAGGTAGATTTTGCGTACCTGCCCGTCGCTTTTCTTCTTGTTCACCGCCATGTAAAAGGGTTGGAAGTGAAATACCGTCTCGTTTGTATAAAAAGCCAACACCTTTAGGACCATTGAACTTATGAGCCGACACACTCAACAAATCCACTTGTAATTCTTCAGGATACACCGCAACTTTGCCGTAAGATTGGACAGCATCCGTATGAAAAATAGCTGGATGATCTTGCAACAATTCGCCTATTTCAGCAATCGGAAAAAGATTTCCGGTTTCATTATTTGCCATCATGACAGAAACTAAAATCGTATCCGAACGCAAAGCCTTTTTGACTTCATCAATATCCAACTGACCGTTTTCGTCCACTGGTAGATACGTTACTTCAAATCCTAATTTTTCTAAGTATTGAGCCGTATTTAAAATAGAGGGGTGTTCAACTGCTGTCGTAATAATATGCTTTCCTTGCACTTGTTTTGCGAAAGCTGTCTCAACTAAGGCCGTATTATCGCTTTCTGTTCCGCCGCTATTAAAAATAATTTCATGTGGTTTTACTCGCAAGCTATCTGCAATCGTTTGACGCGCGTTTTCTAACTTTGTTTGGCCGCTACGTCCGTATTGGTGAATACTGGATGGATTACCAAAAGTTTCTTCCATTACCTGAGTCATTTCTGCAATAACGTCCGGATGCATAGGCGTTGTTGCTGCATGATCTAAATAAACCATTTTCTCACCTTCTTTTTTATAAATTCAATCGTCATTGTGAAAAATACCAATGAAAAAACAAAAATCGTTTTCTCATTGGTTACTTACTACAAAAAGTCTTTGTCCACCTTATTAAACAATGGACTCATTGGAATATCTTCATGGATCCGTTTAACTGCTTCGCCTAGAAGTTTCGCGCAAGTAATATAAGTAATATTTCGCGGGTGACGACTTTCTTCAGTTAAACAAGAATCTGTGACACAAATATCAGTAATTGCTGATTGTTCCAGTGTTTCTTTGGCTCTACCAGAAAGCAAAGCATGAGAAACACATGCGTTAATCTCTTTGGCGCCATTTGCTTTTAATAGCTCACTAGCTTTAGCCAGAGTCTCTCCAGAGTTTAAAATATCGTCCACTAAAATACAATTCCTATTCTGAACATCGCCAATCACGTAACCTTCATCTGTTTCGGTTTCTCCTTGATCGACGATAGCGATAGTCGTATCTAAATACTCAGCTAAGCTTCGTGCTCGCTGAACCCCGCTATTTTTAGGGGAAACAACCACGTAATCATCGCCAAACATCCCTTTTTCTCGATAATATTGTGCAAATAGTGGCATCGTAAATAAATTATCTACCGGAATATCAAAAAAACCTTGCACTTGTACAGTATGTAGATCGAGTGTTAATACACGAGTAGCACCCGCTTCAACAATCAGGTTAGCAATCAATTTGGCTGTAATCGGTTCGTGAGGGCGCGCCGTACGGTCTTGCCGTGCATAAGCATAATAAGGCAAAACAACACTAATTGTTTTAGCGCTAGCTCGTTTCATCGCATCAATCATAATCAATAACTCCATATAGTAATCATTGACTGGTTTATTTGTCGCTTGGATGATAAAAGTATCTACCCCGCGTACACTCTCCTCAATACTGATCGAAATCTCACCGTCGCTGAAACTTTTAATCGTACATTCCCCTAATTCAGTACCAAAAACTTGAGCTACTTTTTCTGCCAATGGGATATTTCCGTTCAAACTAAAAAATTTCAACGATTCGTCTTCATACTTAGCGTCCATGAGTGCCTCCAATTTAAATATTTTTTCTTTTAACACATTCTTATTTTAGTTTACCATAAGACTCAAGGCAAGGAAATCGTTCCATTTATCCACTTTGCCGGAATAACTTTCTGATAGTTTCCCCAGTTATCATGGATTTTTAAATAGCGTTTCCCATCAGCTGTTTCTTTATAAGCGTAAGCAACTACCCAATGATTGCCATAGGTGCTACCTAATAGTTTATTTAACCCGACAATTACCGGTTTTCCTTGGTCAATTCTTTTGATCACACGTTGCCAACCACCAACCATTGTCGCACGTGCCCGATAGTTAAGGTTAAAATAAGAAAAATAGCTTGATAAACCATGTGCTACTTGATAAGCAATTGTTGGCAGTCCACGTTTTTGAATAAATAGACGTAAATAATGGACCAAATTCCTTTTATCTTTACTATTTTTAGGGCGGATAAAACGAGGGATGATCGTATCATCTAAATTATCTTGATAAAAAGCGATAAATACACTGGCCGCATAAGTGCCACATAAACCACCTTGAGGTGTAGTCCAATTTTTATAAGATTTGAACTTATCGGACGTTATCCCAATCCACTGATCTTTTAACATAGCTACCTTCCTTTTCTCATTATTATACAATATTTTTTAATAAAAAGTCATTTTAGCTAACTTCACTACTATTGCGGAATCTTCTTTGTTGAACTTAGGGATAGAAACTTCATTTCTGGTCCCTTCTTTGCTGAACTTATGACCTAAAGCGCAGCTACGATTTCGTATTTACGAGGTCAAGAGGCTTGTTTCTTATTTTTATTTGTATCATAATTAATAACATGAACGGAGGGAAAAAATTGGCAAATTTAAAAGATGATTTTTATGAAGCAATGAATGAAGATTGGCTGCAAAAAGCAGAAATACCAGCCGATAAACCCGCAACTGGCGGATTTCAAGAATTAGACGAAGGTATTGAACAGCTTTTAATGGGTGAACTAAAGGAAATGGCTTCTTCTGAGGATAAAATTCCAGATAAAAATTTACAAGAAGCCGCCGCTTTCTATCGCTTAGCAAATGACTATGATAAAAGAAATGCATTAAAAGCAGCGCCTATCAAAGATTTACTTGATCGAATTCAAGCTATTAATAGCTATGAAAACCTCAATCAACAACTAGCTAGTTGGCTTAAAGAAGGCCTGCCTTTGCCATTTGAATTTTTTGTCGACGCAGATATGAAAAATACGCAAGAACACACACTATACCTTGCGCCTGCTTCTTTGATTTTACCGGATAAAACCTATTATGAAGATGAAAATCAGCAAGGAGAAAAATTACTGCAAGTCTTTTTTGAAATGGTCGTTAAGCTATTGAAATTAACTGGCTGTAGTCAATCAGAAAGTGAAACAATCGCAGAACAAGCTTTAGCTTTTGACCGTAGTTTGGTTCCTTATGTGCGCAATGCCGAGGAAAGCGCGGACTTCAGTAAAATCTACAATCCACGTGATCGTAAAACAGTCACTGCTTATTCCGAGCAAATCGACTTTGAAGTTGCTTTTAAAGAACTATTTGATGAACCAGTCGAACAAGTAATCGTCACAGAACCCTATTACTTCGAACATTTTAATACTTTCGTTTCCCAAGGGCATCTACCTTTACTAAAAAGTTGGATGTATGCATTAACAGTCGTTTCTTACGCTAACTATTTAAGCGAAGAGTTTCGCCAAACAGGAAGTCTGTATCGCCGTAGTTTATCCGGTATTTCAGAACTTCCATCACAAGAAAAAGCAGCTTTTCATTTAACTTTAGGTCAATTTGATCAAATCATTGGTCTTTATTACGGCAAGAAATACTTTGGTACAAAAGCCAAACAAGATGTCGAACATATGGTTCATTCCATGATCCAAGTTTATAAAAATCGCTTAAAACAAAATAATTGGCTAGGCGAAGCAACGAAAGAAAAAGCCATTTTGAAATTAGATAAAATTGGAATTAATGTAGGTTATCCTGATAAAATTCCAGCTGTTTATGAAAAATTGGTAACTAATAAAGAAGACTCCTTGGTAGCTAATGTTCGTCGCTTTTCACAACTCAAGCGAGTAGATAATTTCAAGAAATTTAAACAGCCTGTAGATCGTAAGGAGTGGGAAATGGCCGCTTCTACAGTCAACGCTTATTATAATGGCTCATTAAACATAATTGTTTTCCCTGCTGCTATTTTACAAGCACCATTTTATAGTCTTGAACAATCAGCAAGCGCTAATTATGGCGGGATTGGTGCTGTCATTGCTCATGAAATTTCTCATGCTTTTGATAATAATGGCGCTAAGTTTGATGAATACGGGAATATGAATAATTGGTGGACCAAAGAAGATCTAGCACATTTTGAAGATTTGGCACAAGATATGATTGATGAATTTGACGGCTTAGAGATTGCGGGCGGAACTGTTAATGGTAAATTAACTGTTTCGGAAAACATCGCTGATGCTGGGGGTTTAAGTTGTGCTTTAGAAGCAGCAAAAAATGAGCAAGAAACTGATTTAGAAGCTTTCTTTTCTAACTGGGCGAAAATTTGGCGTACAAAAGCTAAAGAACAATATCAACAACTACTACTCGCTATTGATGTGCACGCCCCAGCAAAATTGCGGGCCAATGTTCAATTACAAAACTTAGATGATTTCTTTACTGTTTTTGATATTCATCCGACAGATCAAATGTATCGCAAACCAGAAAATCGTGTGAGAATTTGGTGATTTTAACTAGTAAAAAGAACGAAGATAGCAAGAACATTTTGCCGTCTTCGTTCTTTTTATCTGCATTTTTAAATAGAGCGAATAAAAGTCATAACCATTTCAGCAGAACGCTGACCCGCTTGGTCAATAAATTCATCAAAACTTTGAGTTGCAGCATGATCGGCTGTATCACTCATCGCCCGAATAACGACCGCTGGGACATTGAACTGTTGAGCGGTTTGAGCGATTGCTGTGCCTTCCATTTCACAACACAACGCCGATGGAAAATGATTTAAGATTTCGCTAATTTTTGTTTGATCATCAATAAAAGAGTCGCCAGTAACAATTAACCCCTTTTTAATCGAAAGGTTTGATTTTTCTGCAGCAGCAGCGATTTGTTCAACTAACTGGCTGCCTGCTTCATAATACAGTGGCATTCCACCTGGAAGTTGCCCATATTCATAGCCAAAGCCCGTAGCATCTACATCATAATAAGCTAGCTTTTCCGCAATAACCACATCACCTACCGAAAGACCTGTACCAATCCCACCAGCGGATCCTGTGTTAATTAAAAAATCCACTTGATATTGCTGGATTAAAAGGCTAGCAGTCAGTGAAGCTAACACTTTACCGATACCAGATTGCACCACAATAACTTCATGGCCTGCCATCTCTCCAGAATAAAAAGTAGCTCCTGCCCTCTCCCATTTTTCTACGTCTTGGCATGATTCAGTCAAAACTTTTACTTCTTGTGCCATGGCACCAATAATTCCTATTTTCATTTGCTTCTCCCTTTTTTGCTAAAATTATAAAAAGAAAACCATCATTAAAACCAATACCAATAATAAAAACACGATAACGATCCATTTCATCAAAAAACTATTCATTCGGCGAGAACGTTGGTTCTGACTGGATCGCGTTGTATTGATCGGCTTGTTTTGTTTCAATTGTTTTCGGTAATAATTATCAATTCTTTTTTCTTCTTCCTGATATTGCTTTTCTTCTTGTTTTGGATTTTGTTCTTGCACTTTTTCCTCTTCATCTCGGTGTTTACGCAGTTGCGCTCGGGAAACAAGTGGTTCTTTTGCCATATCAAACACTCCCTTGGGCAAGCAATAATTTCCACCAAGTAATCGCATAGATTGTTTTGGCATCACAAATAGTTTGGTCTTTGATTGCTTGTTCAGCTTCCTCTAAGGTTAATTCATAAATTTCGAGTAATTCATCCTCATCTTGTGATCTAGGATGCGCTGTTTTTTTTATATCATTTGCTAGATAGATATGCAACATTTCATTAGAAAAACCAGGAGACAAATACATGGAAGCAAGATGTCTCATAGAGCTACATTTATAACCTGTTTCCTCCTCTAATTCCCTTTTCCCAGTGTCTTCTGGATGAGCATTTTCACCAGGGTCGATTTTACCTGCTGGAATTTCTAAAATAACTTTTTCCAATGGCTTTCTAAACTGCCGTACAAATACCATTTTATTTTCGGGAGTTAGCGCAATGATACCCACACCACCAGCATGAAATACTAATTCACGCTTAGAGGTCTGACCATTGGGTACTTTGACATCATCTAGCGCCACATCAATAATTTTCCCATTAAATATCTCTTTTCTAGAGATTGTTTTCTCTGCAAAATCTTCAAAATTTAGCATCGTTTCACCAAACTTTCTTTTTTTATCCTAAGTAATTTCTTATATTCTAACATATAAAAGGTTATGTTTTTTCTAAATTATGGAAATACACCGTAAGTCGGATTCTTTTATTGAATATATCGTGCTAGAATGAAGGTGTAGAAATCAAGACAAGAAACGTTTATATATGAGGTTTTTAGGAGGTTTAAAAAATGAAAAAATCAAAGTGGGGATTATGGATTGCTACCATTTTAGGCGTCATCTTTTTACTTAACGTTTTCTCCGGAAATGGTTCACTCGATTCCTTCCCATTATTGTTTTTTATTGCTGGTGGCTTCTTACTCTATTATGGTTTAAAGGGCAACTCGCAAAAAAATGACGAAAGTGACCTACCAACATTGTCAAAAAAACGAGAAAAAAGTTATATCGACGCCGGAATGTCAGATAGCGAAATTACGATGTTTCGCCAAACGATGAACCAAACCAAAAAACAAATTGAACATCTACAAGCAACAATGAATAAAAGTGGGAAACTAAGAGCTGTTGATTTGCGTCACGATACGACCAAAGCTGCCAAGGCTTTATTTAAAGAAATCGTTCATTCCCCCAAGCGCATGCCAGAAGCCAATCACTTCTTATATACCCATTTGCCAAATTTAGTTGATTTAACAGATAAATTTATTGAAATTAATGAACATGAAATTAAAAACCGAGACACTTACGATAAAATTGAAGAAAGCATCCAAATCATCGATCAAATGGCTGCTTTAATTACGACCGATTATCAAAAATTTGTAGCCGATGATTTAGACGACTTAGATGTTGAAATGTCTATTGCCAAACAAAGCTTAAAACAAAACAGAAATTATAAAGAACATGAAGCTAGATAAAAGCTTGGCTTTTATCTTCTTCTGTTTTTTCAATCTACTTAAAGGAGGAAAAACTGCTATGTCCGATCAGTCCAATGAACAACCATCCGTTGATAAAACGCTGGAAAATTTAATGAGCGACTCATTTACTCCAGATTTAAACCAATTAACCACCACTCAGCAAGAAGAGTTAGCCGAATTACATACGCAAGAACAAGCCCCTCGATTAATTGATAAGTTATCTGAAGAAAGAAAACAACAAGCTAAGCAGTTAGCTGATCAGATTGATGCGACAGACCAACAAGCCGTATTAAGTTATGGCACCAAAGCCCAAACAAAGTTAAGTGAGTTCTCACAATCGATGCTAGATCAAGTACAAACTTCAGATATCGGTCCTGTTGGAGACTCACTCAATGAATTGATGTATCGTCTACAAGAAGCTAATCCAGATGAACTTCGTGCCGGAGAAGGAAATATTTTTCAACGTATGTTCGGCAAAGTGAAACAATCAATTTATGAAATCACCGCAAAATACCAAAAGATTGGTGCTCAGATTGATAAAGTTGCCGTTAAGCTCGACAAAGAAAAAGATGGCTTGCTTGAAGATCATTTAATGCTCGAACAACTCTATCAAAAAAATAAGGACTACTTTGACGCGCTAAATCTCTACATTGCAGCTAGTGAAATAAAAATGGAAGAGCTCGAGCAAAAAACAATTCCAGAAGCAATGGAAAAAGCGCAACAAACCGGGGAACAAATGGATATGCAAATTGCAAATGATTATTCACAGTTTTTGGATCGTTTAGATAAACGCACCCATGATTTACGTTTAACTCGAGAAATTACACTACAACAAGCGCCACAAATTCGTCTGATTCAAAATACGAACCAAGCTTTAGCAGAAAAGATCCAATCTTCGATCAACACCGCCATTCCTTTATGGAAAAATCAGGTCGTCATCGCTTTAACATTGTTACGTCAAAAAGACGCGGTAACTGCGCAAAGGCAAGTCTCAGAAACGACAAACGACTTATTAAAGAAAAACGCTGAAATGTTAAAAACCTCAGCTGTTGAAACAGCCAAAGAAAACGAGCGTGGTGTAGTAGATATTGATACCTTACAACAAACGCAAAATGATTTGGTTGAAACAATTGAAGAAACCTTACGCATTCAACAAGAAGGAAAAGAAAATCGACGCCATGCAGAAGTCGAACTTGGTGAAATGGAAGAAGGTTTAAAACAAAAATTGATCGAATTAACAACCAAAAAAGAGCAATAAAAAAGAGCTGATGTGCATCGGCCCCAAAGCAGTTAAACTTTAGGGCCGGACAATTCAGCTCTTTTTTTCATTCAAATCACTATGTTGATAGCCATAAGCAAAATAAATACATAATCCTAAAAGAAGCGCGATAATAAAAACTGTCCAGGTAATTTTATCCAAGCGTAACATTAAAAATATACAAGAAAGCACCGAAATAATCGGTAATACAGGGACAAAAGGGACTTTAAATTCCCCTTTTTTTGGTTCACCCAACATTTTGCGTAAGCGGATCACCCCTAACGCCATTAAGGCCAGACAGGTAAGCGCCGTAATATTTGTTAGTTCAGCTAAAATATTTAAAGGAAAAGCTGCTGCAAAGAATAAACCAATGGCTCCCGCTACAAAGGTTGCATTTTTAGGTGTCCGTCGTTTTTCATCAATTTGTTGTAAAAATTTTGGTAATAGACCATCTTTACTAATCGAATAAATAAGTCTTGCTAAAGAATAAAGCATGGAGATAGTCACTGTTAGTAAAGTTAAAATGGTCCCTACTGAAATCACAGAACCAGTAAATCCTTGATTAATATAACGCATAGCAAAAGCCACTGGATCAGCTACGCCTAATCGGTCAAAAGGTACGATTCCTGTCAAAATTAATGTCACCGCAACGTATAAAACAGTAGCAATTAAAATCGAGCCAATGATCCCACGTGGTACATCCCTTCTTGGATTTTCTACTTCTTCTGCTGCCATCGAAATCGAATCAAACCCTAGAAAAGCAAAAAAGACTAAGGCTGCACCGTTAAAAATACCTTGCATACCAAAGGGCGCATAAGGCTGCCAATTAGACGGTTGAACAAAAAACACACCTACAGCGACAAATAAAATAATGACACCAAACTTTACCCAAACCATCGCATTATTTAATCGCAAGGCTTTTTTCGCTTCTTGGGTAACCCACAGCGTAACTAGAATCATCACCAAAGCAGCAATTAAATCAATGTATGTTCCTTGCTCAGGATTATAACCAGCTCTTAAAGCTTGAGGAAGCTGTATCCCCCAATTACTCAAAAATCCCTGAAAATAGCCTGACCAACCCGCAGCAACAGAAGAAACGGCTAACATATATTCACAAATCAATAGCCAGCCAGCAATCCAAGCGGTTAGCTCGCCAAAAACAATATACATATAACTATAAGGCCCGCCTGATACTGGCACTCGTGAAGCAAATTCAGCAAAACAAATCCCATTTAAAACAACAACGATCGCTGCAATAATAAAGGAAATCATGGAAGCCGGCCCAGCATAATTTGCTGAAGCTTGTCCGGTTACAACGAATATGCCCGTACCAATGATGGCACCAATTCCCAGCATAATCAGATCTTTCAATTTTAATTCCCGTTTTAACGTATTGACCGAATCTTTTTCAATGGGTCTTTTCCGGAAAACTTCCATTATTGTCCCTCCATATTTTCAATTTTCGTTCATTATATAGATTTTTCGCTCGTTTTTCAATCTTCTTTCTACTAACTTTCCATACCTAAAAAGCCCTGCTAATTTTGAAATATCATTACGATTGGTGGGAATTCACCCAATGTGACCCCCAATTTAGTAAAAGATTGGGGTCACATGAAGCGATGTGCCACCGATCCTTAAATTTTTGGAGGGACATAAGCCGATGTGACCCCAATAATTGATAGATTGGTGGCACATCGAAAGAGTTGCCCCCAATAAAGCCAATTATTGGGAGCACATCAATAAAAATTCCAAGGGAAGTCGCTAAAATGTAGGCTCCACTTGGAATTTTTCATATACGGATGAAAATCAACCATTTGAGGTTAATGCTAATAGTTCTTCTTGATTAACATTGGGATAATGTTCCAAAAATTGGTGCATCTTTTCGAGCACAGGTACAATAAATCCAGCTTCATCATTTTCAATTTGTAAAACAAGTAAAGGTTCGTGTAGGCTTAAGCGTAGTAAGAACCAACCATGGCCATAAGGAGGCGTTAAACGAAAACGAATTCCCTCTTCATTTTCAGGATCGATTTCCCAGCCAGGGACATCAATATCTGCAATATCTTTAATAACTTGTTCACCTAATGCTCGATAATCCTCCGCTTCTAATTTAAGACGAACTTCTTGGGTTTCAAGGGGTTGTTTTAAATCAGCAATCAAGGATTCCAAGGTTTTGCCTTCCGCTTGTAGACCTGGTAGCAGCATTAAAATTTTGGCAATTACATAAGCCCCATCATCTAAGAAATAATTTTCTTTAAATGCGGCATGACCACTCGTTTCAATTGCCAATTGGCTATCAATACCCTCTTGATTTAACTCTTTTGCCTTATTGATCACACTACGATAACCAGAAATATAACGAACTTGTTTACCGCCGAATGATTCAATAAATATCTTTAAATGATCCGAAGTAGGTGAATTAGTGACAATACTTGTCCCTGGATGCTCCGTTAAAATAATACGACTTAGTACAGCAACAAAATTATTACGGTTCAGTACGTCCCCTGATTTAGTAACGATTGCCGAACGATCCCCATCCGTATCAAAGATCACGCCTAAATCAGCTTCGTTTTCTAAAACCGCTTGTTGAATACTTTCCATCGCCTCTTTTTCCTCAGGGTTAGGAATATGGTTAGGAAAGTTGCCATCAGGTGTTAAAAATTGAGAACCTGTAGTATCTGCCCCTAAAGGCTGCAAAACTTGCTCTGCAAAAAATCCTCCTACTCCGTTCCCCGCATCTACGACAACTTTAAAATCAGCTAATGGTTGTGGCGAATTTCCTTTACTTCCCGCACGAATTTTTTCCACTAAATCGTTGGCATAAGTTGTAAGTAAATCAGCTTTGGTGACAGTTCCTTTATTATCGGCAATATTTCTTTCTGTATGAGTTAAAATATAAGCAATATCTTCTTTGTCAGCTCCACCTTGAGGAGTGAAAACTTTGACACCATTATAATAATAAGGCAAGTGACTCGCCGTCAACATCACCCCCGCGTCACAAGAATATTGCTCAAATTGGGTGCTCATAAATAAAGCTGGCGTAGTAGACAAACCAAAGTCATAAATATCTATACCATAAGAAACCAATTCTTCCATTAAAGCTTCTTGTAGTTTGGGGCCACTTAAACGGCTATCTCTACCCACACCAATCGTTAATTGACCCTTAACCCCGCGTATTTCACGTAACCAATTGACGATACCTCCGGCAATTTTTCGCACCGCATCTGTTGTCAAATTGGCTTGATATTCTTTTGTATCCATAGCAAATCCGCGAATATCTGACTGGGTTTGCAAGTCGGCTAATTTTTCCATAAAAAATCCCCCTCGTAAGTAACTTTTTGTAAGCCTTTTATTTGGTCTTAAATTCATTATACCAAACTTTACCGTTACTCAACGAGGAGAATTTTATTTTTTTATCACTAAAGAATAAAATGAGTTTACATTAATCATGGTATTTTATTTTGTTAAATACTCCTACAATCGCTGTAGACAAGATAGCTCCAATTAAAATAATTACCCAAGTAATTGGTCGTAAGGGCTCAGTGCCTAAAAGATCATTCATAACAGGTACATAAACTGCCACAAGTTGCAAAGCAACAGATAATCCGATAGCACCTATTAATATTTTATTTTGCAAAATTGAACGATCAAGACCAAAAGAATTGGTTTTACGTACGTTAAAGAGATGCATTAATTGGGCGATTGCCATAAAAGTAAATACAGCTGTTTGCAAATACTCGCCTGATTGTTCGCCATTTAGTAAAAACCAGAATATAGCAAAGGCTGACAATCCAATAATCACACCACTGAAAATAATACGAGTTAAAAAGTGCCGATTAACCAAACTGTCTTTTTCAGAACGAGGATTTCTTGCCATCACATTTTCTTCTGCTGGTTCATAAGAAAGAGACATTGCAGGAGCAATATCGATAATCAAATTTAAGAATAAAATGTGTAGCGGAGCAATTGGCATCGGTAGCAAAAAGACCACACTAGCAAAAATAGCAATAATTTCCACCATGTTACAAGCAAACAAGAAAGAAACGTATTTTTTGATATTATCAAAAATAATTCGTCCTTCTTCAACTGAATCCACGATTGTACCAAAGCGGTCATCTGTTAGAATCATATCTGAAGCTTCTTTTGCTACTTCTGTACCTCTTACGCCCATCGCAACGCCGATATTGGCATCATTTAAAGCTGGAGCATCGTTGACGCCATCCCCCGTCATTGAAACGACTTCGCTTTCTTTTTTTAAGGCAGAAACAATTTGCATTTTATTTTCAGGGGAAACTCGAGCAAAAACTGCCGTATCGTCAACAACTTGAGCAAAATCATCATTATCTACTTGTTCATCAATTTCTTTACCGGTCATGATTTTTTCATAATCCGCTAAGCCAATATCCTTGGCAATAATTGATGCTGTTTTAGGATGGTCGCCTGTAATCATTTTGACTTTAATGCCAGCATTTTGTGCATTTTCAATGGATTCATAAGCATCTGGCCGTGGTGGATCAATAATACCTACTAATCCTTGGATTTTTAAACCAGCTAATGAACTTTCTAGTTCTTCTTCAGTTAGTCCTCCATCATAGCCTTTAATGCTAGCAATCGCGATCACGCGTTGGCCTTTTTCAGCAAAAATTTCATTTTGCTCTTGCAAGTCGTCTTTTAGCTGTTGCGATTGATCGGCTAAGTTTAAAATAACATCAAAGGCACCTTTTATAATCAATTCCCGTTCTTCGTCCTTTTCGTAAACGACAATCATATATTTATTTTCCGAAGAAAAGGGTACTTCAGCGATTTTTTCATAGCCGTCATTTTCAAGATCTTGGCGGTCTAAACCAACTTTTTTCCCCAGTGTCACTAGCGCTCCATCAGTAGGATCACCAACCACTTCATATTCACCGTCTTCATTTTGGTCAATATGGGCAGTGTTACATAAAACGCCAGATCGAATAAAATGAAGTAAATCTTCATTATTTTCTGGGTCAATTTCTTCACCATCTCTTTTGATGGTGCCATTGGGGTCGTAACCTTCCCCAGTCACTTCGTAATGTGTTTCATCATTTAATATTAATTCTGAAGCCATCATTTGATTTTCAGTCAAAGTCCCAGTCTTATCACTGGCAATGACGCTGGTCGCACCTAACGTTTCTACAGCAGGCAATGTTTTTACTAAAGCCTTACGCTCGGCCATTGTCCGCATACCTTTTGATAAAGTAATGGTTTCTACAGCAGGCATCGCTTCAGGTATAGCTGCAACGGCTAAAATGATCGAAATATGAATCATTTCTACAAAGGGTTGGCCGGTCAGCAATCCTGCGACAAATACTGCTATACCTGCAATAAATGCAGCTAAAATGATCGCTCTACTTAGTTTATCTAGTTCGATATCTAGTGGTGTTTTATCGTTACTATCTTCATCTAACATGCCACTAATTTTACCAACTTCGGTCTCCATACCAGTCTCTGTAACAACAATATAAGCATAACCACGCGTTACAGCCGTCCCAGCAAAGACCACATTTTTTTGATCTCCTAAAGGCGTTTCTTCTTCATAAATTTCATCTGCACTTTTTTCAACCGCATCTGATTCTCCTGTTAAGGCTGATTCAATACAAGCAAAATTATTGCTGGAAATAATACGGCCATCCGCCGCTATGGCATCCCCTTCTCTTAACAAGAGGACATCGCCTGGCACCACCTTCGTCGCTTCGATCGTTTGCGTTTTACCATCACGAATCACTGTCGTCGTGGTATAGATCATACTTTGTAAAGATTCCACAACAATTTCCAAGGCGATGTTTTCTCCCCTTGTTGGATCTCGTTCGGACCATTTTCTTCAAAGCGGTTATCCGCTGTTTGTGTAGAAAGCCCAGATTTTCGATCTGTATCAAATTGTTTTATCGTATCTTCAACCGTTACTTTATAGTATTCTTCTTTCATCCGTTAGCCTCCTAGCTTTGCTCTATTCGTTTTTATTACCACCACAAAAAACTTCAATTAAATTTAAAATGGCTGTTTTTTGTTGAGCGTCCATATTCGCGAATTTATGAAGTAGCTCCACGTCTAAAGGTGCTTCATCTTCTTGAAAAAATTCACTTAATGAAATGTCTAATCCGTTACATAAATATTCCAAAGTTGCAATGGAAGCACTCGTTGTATGATGCTCTAATGCTGAAATAAAAGCAGCAGAGACGCCTGCTTTTTTGGCAAGCTCTTTGGCACTCATCTTTTGGTTTGTGCGTAAATCATAAATCCGTTTGCCAATGTCCACTTCCAACCCTCCTTAATTTTTCAAAGGTTAAGTACATCTTAACATTTTTCGGATGAAAAGTAAAGTGTGAGTTTATTTTATTTAGGAAAATTAAGTGTGTATGTATAAAAATAAACTAGCAGTTACTTTTTGAGGAGTAACTGCTAGTTTATTTCCTGTTTTTTATAATTCTGCTAATACACGACGCATGGCTTCTTCCGTTTCTTTTGGTAAAGCATCGTATCCTTCATTTTCGTCATTTACTTGCAAAATATAATCTAAGCGACCTTGCAAACGTGCACTTACATGTTTTACATATTCTTTATTACCAAAATCGACCTCGTAATCTTCAATTGGTAAATAGGACATTTCCTCAATCGGACCAAATGATGCAAAGCTTGTTTCTCCTGTGATGATTTTTTCAATACTCGATAGGGTCACTTGTGGGGTAATATCTTTTCCTTGAAACTCTCCAGTATTTAAGATATAACAAGCAATTTTGTTCTTATTAAATAAGTCCCGGAAATTACTATAGTCTTCTGCTAAAGGATACGCGCGAAATGGATCCGCATAAGGTTCGATGACCAGTTGATTTACATCAGCATCTCCTACCACATTTTCTGCGGTGGAGCGTTTAGTTGCAAGTGTTGCCCCAAAGACAGCAGCTAAAATCGGATCCTCCACTTTAACTACAGGAGGTAAGCTATCGTCCTTCATAATCCAAAAAACCGCATCTAACTTATCGTCTAAGGCATCCACCCGATTTTCTGTAACATAGCGGGACTTCACTGTACGCCCATTCCCATTTCTAATGTCTTGTAAAACAGGAACTGTATTCCCGTTTGTATCTTGCGTCGCGCCAACATTTTGCATGGTTAGATAATAATCAACGGTCGCATGTGTCAAAGGATAATCTTGCACTTTATCAAAATAGGAAGGTTCTAATGCAACTGTTGCGCCTGTATCCCGATTAATAACAAAAGCGTCATCATGTAAAACATCGACTTTGTATTTGCCTCCATGCTTAGTTAAAGTAATCGTTGATTTCCCCGAACCTGAAAGCCCGAAGGCAGCCATAGTATAATTCTTATCAGGTAGATGATATTGTTTGATTCCACCGTGACAAGCCACGTAATTATTGCGGTGTGCCGTCGCCCAGGCTAGCGTTAATGTCGCTTTTTTCAGTTCGCCAAAATAACGTAAACCTAAAATAGCAGCTACGTTATGTTCAGGATCGAACAAGGCTAGACCAAATGGAAAATCAGGGTGATGCCAATTAGGATCAGCGAAAAGGTAGATATCATTTTCTTCATAAGAAACAGATTCTTCATAGCGTGTGTTCCAATGTTCATTTTCCATTTGAAAATTCACTAAGTAAGAGTATAGATTATTTTCAAATCCTTCTGGAAGCATGATATGGCTCTTTACCATGAATTTTTCATCAAGTCCTACGATAACATTTGCCTTATAGTAATTTTGCTTGGTTGAGTGGTACAAAGCTTCTCGCAAGATTCCTTGATAATAATCAGAATCAACGCCAGGATGACCAATAACCACTCGAGCTGCAGCCGTTCGCCCTACTACTTTCCCATCATTAAATATCAACATTTTAGCTTCTTCCGGCAAGCCCAGCTCTTTTGTATGACTGACCGGCATGTCAGTGACAATCGTTCCAGGCACCTGTGTCGCATAGTGATAGGCCTGTTGTAAGTTTTCAATAGGTGTCACATTATTCCGATAAAAAGCTGTTTCCACTAATGTTTTGAAACGAGAAAATAACGGGTTACCCTTTTGCACTTCACTTCTGTCAAATTGTCCAATAGTTGTCATAAACAAACTCCTTTCATTCTAATAATTATAAAACTCAAAAATATTATTAATAAAGAAAGCCAATTTCCCTACTCTTTTATTATCTCACATTTATAAAGCGCTTACAATCGTTTTTAAGTTACAAATGAAAAAATTCTAGTACGAATAAGCAAAAAATTATGACTCTTGCTTACCCACACTAGAATTATAAGACTTGCTACTAATTTTTACTCAGATAAAAAACTTTTGAACCAGCTTTTTTACGCTTTTTCTCTGGTGTCATAAATAATAGTCACTGGACCATCATTAACCAAGGAAACTTGCATATCCGCGCCAAACTCTCCTGTTACCACAGAAATTCCTTGCTGACTTAATCCTTGATTAAAAGCTTCGTATAAAGGAACTGCGGTTTGGGGAGAAGCTGCTTTAATAAAACTGGGACGGTTTCCTTTTTTAGTATCCGCATATAAAGTAAACTGCGAAACACTTAAAATACTGCCGCCAACTGCAGCAATACTTAAATTCAGCTTGCCATTTTCATCTTCAAAAACGCGTAGTTTAGCTATTTTTTTTACTAAATAGTCTACATCTTCTTGCGTATCTTCTTCGTGAATGCCTAGTAAAATCATGAACCCTTGTTCAATTTGTCCTACAGTTGTTTCATTAATGCTAACACTCGCTTTTTTCACTCTTTGTACTACTGCTTTCATAACCCTATCCTTTCAAACGATGAACGCTGTATATATCTGGAACTTGTTTGATTTTATCAACAATTGATTGTAGATGTGAAAGATTTTTAATTGCAATGGTGATTCGGATGGTTGTGGTTTTTTCTTTATTGGAACGTGCTTCTACATTAACAATGCGATAATTTTGTGAAGTGGCTGCTTGTAAAATATCATTCAACAGACCCGAACGGTCATAACCGTGAACTTCGATATCGGTGTTATATTCTTTACTCGTATTACTGGCATCTTCCCATTCAACTTCAATTAAACGATCTTGCATTTGTGAAGAATTTTGTACATTAGGACAGTCTTTTCGATGGATAGACACGCCCCGCCCTTTTGTAATATAACCGACGATTTCATCGCCTGGCACTGGGTTACAGCAATGACTGATACGAATGAGTAAATTTTGCACGCCTTGGATGACCACGCCCCCGTCATGCCGGATTTTCATTTTTTCCGGCTCTTTGTTGTCACTATTAACCATATCTTGCACGCGTTGTTTTTCCGCTTCTTCTTGCCGTTTACGGCGCTGTTCTTCAGTCAACCGATTGGCTAAAGTCACCGGGCTGAGCTCACCGTAACCGACAGCAGCGTACAGATCATCTTCTGTATGGTAGTTGTAGCGTTCTAGTACTTCTTGTATTTTAGCTTTAGCTAGCATTTCTTTGGCTGAAAAATTCATTTCTTGTAATGCTTTAACCAACATGCTACGCCCTTTTTCGATGTTTTCATCACGATCTTGGGCTTTAAAGAAGCGTTTGATTTTATTTCTTGCCTTACTTGTAGCTACAAATTTTAACCAATCTCGACTTGGACCAAAAGAGTTTGGCGAGGTCAGTATTTCTACAATATCCCCATTTTTCAGTTTATAATCAAGTTGGGCCATCTTGCCGTTAATTTTTACTCCGACTGTTTTATTACCAACATCTGTATGAACATGGTAAGCAAAATCTAAAGGCCCTGACCCTTTTGGTAATTCAGAGACGTCCCCTTTAGGCGTGAATACATACACTTTGTCGCTGAAAATATCCCCTTTGACACTTTCCATAAAATCAGAAGCGTCAAAACTCTCATCTTGTAATTCTAATAGCTCTTTAAACCAGCCAACTTGATTTGTCATTTCATTTGGTTGGAGTTTGTCTGTATAACCTTCTTTATAGGCCCAGTGAGCAGCAACCCCAAATTCTGCAATTTCATGCATCTGATGGGTACGGATTTGAACTTCTACTGGATTACCGTGAGGCCCAATGACGGTGGTATGAATGGACTGATACATATTCGCCTTAGGCATAGCAATATAATCTTTGAAACGCCCAGGCAGTGGTTTCCATTTGGTATGAATGGCTCCGAGTACCGCATAACAATCCTTGATGGAATCAACAATCACACGAATCGCTAATAAGTCATAAATTTCGTCAAATTGTTTCTTCTTATCGACCATCTTACGGTAAACCGAGTAAATATGTTTTGGCCGTCCGTAAATTTCACCGTAAATATCCAACTCTTCGGTAGCAACACGGATTTCCTCTACGGCTTGGGCGACATATTTTTCCCGTTCTTCACGCTTAGATTGCATCAAATGGACAATTCGATAGTATTGTTTAGGATTTAGGTAACGCAACGAGAGGTCTTCTAGTTCCCATTTTATTCGGCTAATCCCTAAACGATCCGCTAAAGGCGCATAAATTTCTAAGGTTTCTCGGGCAATCCTTCGTTGCTTGTCATCTCTAAGGTGTTTTAGCGTACGCATATTATGCAAACGATCCGCTAATTTTACCATAATAACTCGCAAGTCTTGAGCCATAGCTAAAAGCATTTTCCGGTGGTTTTCAGCTAATTGTTCTTCATGGGACTTATATTTGATTTTCCCAAGTTTTGTCACGCCATCCACAATCATAGCGACGTCTTCGCCAAATTCAGCTTGCAGATCCTCTATGGTCACATCCGTATCTTCAACCACATCGTGTAAAAAGCCAGCGGCAATTGTGTGTGGATCCATATGTAATTCAGCTAAAATGCCAGCAACTTGTACTGGATGAACGATGTAAGATTCCCCTGATTTGCGATATTGTTCTTTATGCGCGTCTGCCGCATATTCAAAGGCTTGTTTTACAAAATCAGTATGCTCCTCGCTCATGTAATACGCGACTAATTTTATGACGCTAGGTCCTGATATCACACTGTCTTTTGCCATGTTGACCCTCCTTGTTAAAAAGGTCTGGGTAATTTTAACCCAGACACTTTGACTTATTTATATACAAAAAAGAAAAAAGCAAACAAACGCTCGGCTAAAAAGCGCTTGTTCTTGCTAACTAACACTCTTATTATACAATAAGTTCTTGGTTTTTTTCAAACATTCGCTCTATTTATTAAGAAGTTCTAAGTGATAGCTAACAGCGCTTAATAAGTATAATGGCGCAGTCTCTGCCCGTAAGATTCTAGGACCTAGCCCACAAAGCACTGCTTGGTTTTGTTTAAAAGTAGCCACCTCTTCTGGTAAAAAACCGCCTTCGGGCCCAAAAATAGCTAATATCCGACTCTTAGGCTGAACTTCTTGTAATAATTTAGCTAACGAAGCGGTTTCGTCTTGTTTGGCAGCTTCTTCATAAGCAACTAAGATATAGTCAAATTGTGAAAAAAGGGTTAAAAATTCTTTTTCTTTTGCTAAAAGAGTCACTTCAGGGATAAAGCTCCGTTGCGATTGTTCAGCTGCTTCTTGGGCAATTTTTGTTAACCTTTGCTGTTTTTTAGCTAATTTTTTCTGATCCCATTTCACGATTGAAGTTTTCGCAGGAAAGCCAATAAAGTCAGTTGCTCCTAATTCTGTCGCTTTTTGTACAATCCAATCAAATTTATCTCCCTTAGGATAACCACAAGCGATTGTTATGCTTAAAGGTAGTTCCTTTTCTTGCCTTTCTTTCGCCACTTCCTTAACATACACTTTTTGGTCGGTAATAGAAGTGATTCTGGCTTGGATCGTTACTTGGTTAGAAAAGACCAAATAAAAAAGATCGTCTTCTTTCATACGCATCACATGGGTAATATGATGATAGGTCTCGCCACTTAGTAGATAAGTGCTCTTTTGTTCATATATTTCATCAGTAAAGTAGCGCTGCATTTCAGTTATTCCTCCACTTTTTTAAAGGTTAAAGCGTACCAGTCCTTTTGTTGAAAGATTTGATCGATAATAAATCCTTGTTCTTGCATTGCTTCCATAACAGTTTGTTTTTTGGCTTCGATAATTCCTGATATAATGAACGTGCCATTTGTTTTTAATAAGCGCCAAGCATCTGGTAGCATTTTGATAATAATATCAGCTAAAATATTGGCCACAATCACATCGGCTTTTTGATCTACATCAGAGAGCAAATCATTCACCTCAACCTGAATATTTTTCGCAGATGGATTAAGCGCAATATTTTCTTTGGCTGCTCTAACTGCTACTTCATCTAAATCATAAGCAAGTATTTCTTTGGCCCCTAAAAAACTAGCAGCAATACTTAATACACCCGACCCTGTTCCTACGTCAAGGACCGTTTCACTCCCTCGCAAAGTTGTCTCCAAAGCTTGCAAAGTTAAACGAGTGGTGGGATGAGTGCCCGTGCCAAACGCCATTCCTGGATCTAAAGCAATCACCTGTTCTTTGGGATCTAAGGTTTGATATTCTTCCCAGCTGGGTTTAATCGTCAAAAACCGTGAAATTCGTACAGGATGATAGTACTTTTTCCAAGCCGTAGCCCAATCTTTTTCCGCAACTTCTGTTACGCTGACTTCATTTTTACCGATCGGTAAGCCAAAGTCAGGTAATTTATTGATTCTTTCTTTGATTGTTGGCAAAATTTCAGGAACAAAAATTGTTTCAGGGAAATAAGCTTTAACATAAGCTCCTTCTGTCAGCGAAGTAATCATTTCTGGATCGATAATTTCACCAAAACCGTCACCGGAAAAGTTGTCAACATCCTTGGCGTCTTCAATTGCGACGCCGCTTGCGCCTGCTTCCATTAAAATATTAGCTACCGCTTCAACCGCTTCGCTAGCCGTTTCTACTTTGATTTCATTCCATTTCATCTGTGATCATCCTCCAATTGATAGTTAGAATCTTGCCAACCGCCTTCAGGATCAATTTGTTGGCGTCGAATTTTCGTTATATAAGGATTCCCCTTAGCAACAAAGCGTAAGGGCATATCCGTCCACTTTCCTTTGTTGGGAATGCCCACACGCGGGATTTCTTCTATTTTTTTAGGAACTTTCCGCCTTTCTGGTACCAAATGTAAAGTGCTAGAAAAAATCGATTGCCCATAAAGATCTTTGGGGATCCCTAAAGCTTCCACTAATTTACCAGGACCATTAGAAACATCACGTCCTGTTTTCGCTCGTTTTTCTTCCATCCGTTCTTTCCCTTCTACAGGCTCAATAGCACGAATCATCACACCTTGGGGAGTTCCTTCTGGTTGTGTCACCATATTCAAAATTAAATGCGTATGCATTGTATATAAATAAATCGTGCCGGGCTTTTGATACATCGCTTTTAATCTAGGGGTCTTTTTCATTCCATAACTATGAGCTGCCCTATCATCTGGTCCTAAATAGGCCTCACAATCGACAATATACCCTCCTAGTTTTCCTTGAGGTGTTTCATGTTCAAGGTACATTCCCACCAAAAAACGAGCAATATCGACCGTCGAACTTGTTTCAAAAATTTTTATTGTTTCTTCCATTTGTATCACCTATTCCATCATACACAAAACATCACGTTCGCGCCAACCTTTATTTATTGCTACTTAAAGTCTCTAAGTATAAAATTTATTGAGGTTTATAGTGGTGGTGAGAAAAAAAGTTGTTATTTGTCATTAGACCGTGACAGCTACTAATGGCAACGACCTTATTTTCCCAAAGGTAGAGAGCATTTCTCGAAAGTAGCTCTAGAAATTAGGAAAACTAGGATAGGTTTCGAAAAGGGACTCTAGAATTTGGAAAACTAGAGTAGGTTCTGAAAAGTAACCCTAGAATTTGGGAAAACTAGTGTAAGTTTAGAAAAGGGACCCTAGAAATTGGAAAAACTAGTGTAGGACCCCTCTCTGTCTCAGTTCCTATGATGTTGAATGCTTATAAACTTATGTAACTTTAAAGCCTCTGCTCTTTAATAAAGAATCGTCTAATATGTTATACTGTTAAAAATAAGAAAAGAAAGAAGGGGAACCATGCAACAGCCTCTAAGTTATCGCATGCGACCACAAAATTTAGATGAAGTCGTCGGTCAACAACATTTGGTTGGTGATGGAAAAATTATTCGACGCATGATCGATGCTCAAATGCTGTCTTCGATGATTTTATATGGACCACCAGGAACCGGCAAAACAAGTATTGCTAGTGCGATCGCTGGGACTACCCAATATGCTTTTCGTATGCTTAATGCAGCAACGGATACTAAAAAAGACCTACAAATCGTAGCAGAAGAAGCCAAAATGAGTGGAACAGTCATTTTATTATTAGATGAAGTTCATCGCTTAGATAAAACCAAACAAGATTTTTTATTGCCCCATTTAGAAAGTGGAAGAATTATTATGATTGGGGCTACCACAGAAAATCCTTACATTACAATTAGTCCGGCCATTAGAAGCCGAACTCAAATTTTTGAAGTGCTGCCTTTAACTGAAACAGATCTCGCACAAGCACTTGATGCTGCTTTAGTTGATAAAGAACGTGGCTTAGGAAATTATCCTGTCACTTTAGACGAAGATGCTAAATTACATCTATGTCGCGCAACTAATGGGGATTTACGTAGTGTATTGAATGGCCTCGAACTGGCCGTTAAATCTACGCCTGCTAATGAGAATGGACAAATCCATATTACTCTATCGATCATTGAAGAATGTATCCAGAAAAAAGCCTTAACGCATGACAAGGGCGGCGATGCCCATTATGATGTTATTTCGGCTTTTCAAAAATCTATCCGAGGTAGTGATGTAGACGCTGCCTTGCATTATTTAGCTCGTTTAGTTGAGGCTGGTGATTTAGCTATCATTTGCCGACGTTTAATGGTCATTGGTTATGAAGATATTGGTTTAGCTAACCCCCAAGCGGCTGCCCGCTGTGTCGAAGCTGTTCGTGCAGCAGAAAAAATTGGTTTACCTGAAGCACGGATTCCACTAGCCGATGCAGTCGTTGATTTATGCTTATCCCCTAAGTCAAATTCAGCTCATACAGCATTAGATCAAGCACTCAAGGATGTGCAAGCTGGAAAAGCAGGAGATGTTCCGTCTCATTTACGAGATAGTCATTATAAGGGCGCTCAAGATTTAAACCGCGGCGTTGGTTACAAGTATCCTCATGATTATCAAGAAGCTTGGGTTAACCAACAGTATTTACCTGATAAATTAAAAAACACTTCTTATTACCATCCTAAAGGAACTGGAAAATATGAAAAAGCGTTAGCAATGCGTTATAAACAATTAAAAGATTGGAAAAAATAACACGCCTACCATAATAAACTTTGCTAATTGACCGGCTATTCTATTGCCACATTTGAAAGTTTATGCTACTATGGGCTTGGGAATTCTGTGATGTACGAGTTATCCAATTTTAGTATTGACCGAACATTTTTATTGATATATTGGGATCTGTTAGGTGCCAGCGTTAGCAGCACGCCTTTTCATTTGGTAGCTCGACACGTTGGCCATGGAACCCACCTGCTTAGACTTTGCGGGATCAATACTCCAGGACAATAAACGGCATCAACGGATATTACCTTTTTAAAAATAAACCCCTTATCATTTTTTGATAAGGGATTTTTTTGTCTGTCCATGAGTTTTTTAAGAGCCCTCATTTTCTTCTTTAGACGAATGTTTATGGGTATGAAACGATCGTACTCTTTCCAATAAAATCAAGTCAACGACTAAAATTAAAATCGCGATAGCTAGCATTAAAGCATCTAACCCTCCGCCATGTTCTAGCAAAAGTTTCCGAGAAACCGCCGTAATCCCAATTAAAATAAGATAGCGAACCGGTACGTGATGTCCTTCTTTCACATAACGTAACAACATTAAAAATACTTCCAACAGGATAAACCAAGTAGCGATTTCTTCAATAACATAATAAAGTTCATTCATTGAAGACATTTCTATTACATGGGTAAAAATATCATAAATTGCCATTCCCATCGCAATCAAAACAACAATAACTAAAAATCCTAGCATGATATCAACAATGAAACTAGCAATTTTTTCAAAGCTATCAAAACGCTTCATGTATGACCTCCTTTTTCATCCTAACTTTACAAATTTTTACGTATACTAAAAGA
>JAKDZT010000054.1 GCA_030462125.1 Tetragenococcus sp. | reverse complement strand
TTTTACAATGGTTGCATAATTTAACGCAACATCACTAGCATGATGAGCAGCCCAAGTTTGTCCAGCCGCAACAACTGAAGAAGTATCATTGATGGCCGTCCCAGCCCACATACCAAAACCAATATCATTTAACCCTAACAGATCTCCAAAAATAGGAAATAAAAAAGCGGCGATGACGTTAAATAAGAAAATCACCGAAATGGATTTTGCGATATCTTCCTCTT
This sequence comes from Tetragenococcus sp., assembly GCA_030462125.1. GTDB lineage: Bacteria > Bacillota > Bacilli > Lactobacillales > Enterococcaceae > Tetragenococcus. The sequence goes on along the minus strand of JAKDZT010000054.1, from coordinate 10,287 downwards.
TAGCTTCAATCACCGGAGCGGTAGCCGCAATCGCAGAGCCTCCACAAATCGAAGAACCCACCCCAACTAAAATCGATACGTTTGTTGGAATTTTTAACCACTTACTCACAAAATACGTAACAATCAGCGCTGTAGCAATGGTCGAGATGATAATTAGTAACGACTGACTACCTACTGTAAAAATTTGAAAAAGGTTCATACCAAAACCTAACAAAACAATTGAAAATTGAAGAATTTTTTTTGAGGTAAATTTAATTCCGGGTTCAAACACATTGCTTCTAGGAAACAACGCAATCAATAACCCTAGTAAAATACCAAAGACGGGCCCACCAACAATGGAGAAACGCTGTCCTAAAAAGTTTGCGATAAGTGCGATAACAAAAGAGAATAGGATCCCTTGATAATTCTTCTTGATAAAATTCATTCTAGTTTCTCCTTGTTTATAGCCAAAAAGACCTTATTCAATACCTACAACCTTTTGTAACCATTCAATACTTAATGGAAACCAACGTGACATATGTTGATCCGATCGATCGTTATTCACAACAGCTGTCCATTTATTAGCTAAGGCAACCCCATGATCACCGGTACCAAACTCATGAACTTCAAAAGGAACATTATTACGTGCCAGAGCTTCCGTATATACGTGAATGTGATCTAAAAATGGCGTTAGCTGGTCATCGACAGCTCCCCAAATAAATGTTGGCGGTGTAGTTGGCGAAACAAATTGCGAAACGTCTTCACTTGTAACGCCCATTTTTTCATCTAGGGTAGGTTTGATCACCGGATAACCAAGAAGCGTAAATTTGGCCAACGTTGCTTCTTGATTGGAATAAGCCGCAGCTAATTGTCCTCCAGCTGAAAAACCAATAATTCCCAATTGGTTGAGGTCTACTTGTAGTTGACTGGCATGGTCTGCAATGTAAGAAAAAGCTTGTGCGATTGCTTCTTTAGCAGCCGCATAATCCTTTTGTTCTTCGATCGGATAATTTACCACAAAAGATTGAAAAGCTTGTGTCGCAAATTGCAGCGCCACTCTTTCAGTATCTCGTTCTTGCAGTTTCTTATAGCTTCCTCCTCCAATAATAACAATTCCTGGAAGAGCAATGTTTGTATTGCTTTGATAAATCGTTAATGACGAATTATTCGTTGAATCAAGCGTAATATTTTTAATATCCATTAGGATCACCTCAATGATTTTTTTATAAATTCAGTCTACTAAAGAAATGGCACTATAGCAACTAATCGAAAAACCTTGGCAGACAATTCAAGTTCGTAGGACAAAAATAGGGGGCTAGTTTGGTATGCTGCTACAGTTGATTTCCACTTCAACCCCTGATATAGCAGAGACGAAGAGTGCAACTGGAAAAAGCCCAGCAAACAGCTCTATAATCTTTGTTTGCTGGGTTAATTTACATTTGTTATCTCCTTAAGTATTTTTAATTATTTATTTTTTCTACAATGGCGTCTTCTAGCGTTTTTGAAAAGTTTAACGAGTGTTTCTTACCCAAATCATCTGCCCATTTAGGGATCGTTAAAGTTTTTTTGATAGGATTTTGCGAGCCTAAAAAGGAATTTATATCTACATACACCATCGTAATAAAAGATTTATCCGAATCAAATTCGATTTGACCATCATCGTCCTCTTTAAATGGATCGTCCTCTTTTAAATCGAGTGTATTTATATCCGAAGGTGCCGGAACCTGCTGCTCAGAATCAATTAAATCAGCGACAACTAAACCAAGATACTCTGACGCCATTTCAAGCGCTTCTTGAATGTTTTTACCTTGCGTAGCGCTATATTCGAAATCCGGAAAAGTAACAAAGTATTTTGCCTGGCTCGAATCATCATAATAAAACAAAGCAGGATAAGCAACTAACATCATCATACGCTCCTTTCATCAACAGCAAGAGGGCTTATTTAAGCCCCGCTTGCTTTAAAATTCCTCTTTCGGTATATTTGTTCAACTCACCGTGAAAAATAATGATTGGACGTTCATTAGGTTTGTCCATTTTGACATGTGAACCTTTATCTTGCTTAGGAACAGCAGTCCAACCATTTTTGGCCAGATATTTGACCATCTGATTTTGCGTCATCGGCATGTGCACTATACCTCCTGACACCTATATATTAATACGTGTTGCACGTGTTGTAAAATAAGGAAATTATCATGTATTAGATTAAAAAAAGCAAACATGGGGAGTGAATTACCAATACACTACCCATCTTCAAAAAGATAGGTAGTGTTTCCCTAATTTACTCCCTGAAAAACGAAAGATAGGGACTGTATTCGTGAAAGACTCCCTATGAATGAAAAAATTTCTATTAAATCTGACAATATTCATAAGTAACGAACTCTAACATTATTGTCCAACCAGCTAGTTACAGAAAGTACGATTTCTTTTGTTGTCTATCCTTTAGAGAGTCTCAATAAATTTTACACTTAGGGTTAGCATAGCGAAGAATGAGTAAATTTTGTCCTCATCCCCATACTAGATTTACCACGGAAAACCTGTTGAGAGATTGGCAACGAAGTTTTTATATCCCTCCCGTTCTGCTAGTCTTTGTTGTCTTCTTTTTTCATACCCATCACAAACCATTTTTTCTTCTTCTGTTTCCGGAACAACTTTAGGGACAGTGAATTCTTTTTCTTTGTTCATATGAGAAGGAACAGCGACAAAGGTCATAAAGCAAGTAGCCGCCAGATAACGTTCTCCTGTAACCAAATCTTCTCCGATGACTTTCACAAACACTTCCATTGATTTATGATGCGTACCAGATACGTAAGACTCCACGCACACTGAGTGGTTGCTTTGTAGTGGTTTTAAAAAATTCATCTGATCAATAGAAGCTGTCACAGCTCCTCTTCTACAGTGCCTAGTGATTGAAATTGATGAGGCATCATCAATAATTGTCATCAGTTTTCCACCAAATAAAGCACCAAAAGGATTCAAATCAGAAGGGAAAATCCGATGATTTTGAATAACTTTTGATTCCCGGCAATAACGAAATTCTTCCATGTTCTATCCCTCTATTTCTATCTTACATTTTTTTGCTCGTACTTATCTTAGCAGTATAAAAATAAAAAACAAAAACGATTGTCTGCCCCCTTTATACAGAAAAATAAATGAAGGGAAGTTAACTATACCTCCCTTTGTAGATAAAAAATCACCGGCCAACTATAGCTCGGTGATTTTTGTTTAAAATTTACGGAAGCGTTCGTAACGATTTTGTACCAATTCAGCGGGATCTTCTTTAGCTAGATCTTTTAATTTCCAGGTTAGATCAGCTTTGACTCGTCGCAATATTGCTTCTTCTGATATAGGTTCGCCACGAAAAGTTTCAGGAATAACTTGTTCAATAACGTCTAAATCTTTTAATTCTTGAGCGGTGATCTTCATCAAGTCCGCAGCTTCATCGGCACGACTACTGTCCTTCCATAAAATCGAAGCAAAGCCTTCTGGAGGTAAGACAGCATAAATGGAATTTTCCAACATCCAAACTTCATCGGCTACGGCCAGCGCTAATGCTCCACCACTACCACCTTCGCCGATAATGATCGAGATGATAGGAACATTTAAGTCCGCCATCTCAAATAAGTTTTTAGCAATCGCTTCTCCTTCACCACGTTCTTCTGCGCTGACACCAGAGTATGCCCCAGAAGTATTGATAAAGGTAACCACTGGTCGATTAAATTTTTCGGCTTGTTTCATCAGACGTAGTGCTTTACGATAGCCATCTGGATTAGGTGCGCCAAAGTTACGTTTTAGATTTTCCGGCAGGTTTTTACCCTTTTGAATCCCAATCACAGTAACTGGTTTATCTTCTAATAGAGCAACACCACCGACGATCGCTTGATCATCTGCGTAATAACGATCGCCATGAAATTCTTGAAAGTTTTCAAAGATACGTTCAATGTAATCTAAAGAGGTAAGGCGCTTTTGATCGCGAGCGAGTTGAACGATCTCATGTGCAGATCTTTTCATCTTAACGCCACCCTTTCATCGTATGCATATGAATTAATTCATAGATACGCGCTTTTAATTCCTTACGCGTAACAATCTGATCAATAAAACCATGTTCCAAAAGAAATTCTGCTCGTTGAAAATCTTCTGGCAATTCTTGTTTGATCGCATTTTCGATCACTCGTCTACCAGCAAAACCAATGAGTGCTTGTGGTTCGGAAATAATAATATCTCCTTGCATCGCAAAACTTGCCGTGACGCCACCGGTAGTCGGATCAGTTAAAACGGTTAGGTACAATAATCCAGCATTACTATGATTTTTTACGGCTGCTGATACTTTAGCCATTTGCATTAAAGAAAAGATGCCTTCTTGCATCCGAGCACCGCCTGAAGCAGTAAATAAAACGACAGGTAATTGTTGTTCGATGGCTTTTTCAAATAAGCGCGTGATCTTTTCACCGACGACAGTGCCCATACTTGCCATAATAAAATGGGAGTCCATAATGCCAAGTGCGACTCGTTCACCAGATATATCAGCAATACCCGTTAAAACAGCTTCATGTAAGTTGTTTTTTTCTTGCATTTTTTTTACTTTTTCTGAATAACCAGGGAAATCGAGTGGATCTTTTGTTTCAATATCAGTGTCCCATTCTTCAAAAGTACCGTCATCTGCGATCAACGCTAGACGTTGGCTGGCACTGATACGGAAATTGTACCCACAATTGGGACAAACTTTTTCTTCACCGATCTCCTTAGTATATAAAATATGTTTGCAGCTTGGACATTTTGCCCACATATCATCTGGGACAGAAGGCTCGTTCATAGGTGTCGCATTACGATTAGGATTGATTTTGATGTAATCCTTTTTCTTTTTAAACAATGCCATTTGCTGCGCCTCCTAATCTTCAGGTGTCCAATTTGGTAAGAATTCTTCTTGTAAAAAGGCGGTATTATAATCGCCAGAAAGTACTTTGGGATGGCTAATCAAATCTAATTGAAATTCGGCGTTTGTCACAATGCCGTCAGTCACTAACTCGCTTAATGCCCGTTGCATTTTCATCAAAGCTCCCAGACGGGTATCCGCGTAGGCGATCACCTTAGCTATCATTGAATCATAATAAGGTGGAATTGTATAGCCTGAATACATCGCGCTTTCTACACGAATCCCCATGCCACCGGCTGGCAATAGTAAGTTTTCGATCTTACCAGGAGACGGCGCAAAATTGAAGGCTGGATTTTCAGCATTAATCCGACATTCAATCGCATGTCCTTTGAATTGAACATCTTTTTGTTCAATAGCTAATTCTTGCCCACTTGCAATTTCTAATTGTTTTTTGACAATATCAATACCGGTAACCATTTCTGTAATAGGGTGTTCTACTTGGATACGGGTGTTCATTTCCATGAAATAAAAATTACCATCCTCATCCATTAAAAATTCGATGGTTCCTGCATTACAATAGTTAACCGCTTGGGCTGCTTTAACTGCTGTCATACCAATTTCTTGTCGTTTTTCTTCATCAATAGCCACTGAAGGGGATTCTTCCATAACTTTTTGGTTATTGCGTTGTAAAGAACAATCTCTTTCCCCTAAGTGTATCACATGACCAAAATTGTCGGCTAGAATTTGAATTTCAATGTGGCGAGCCGGATAAACAATCTTTTCGATGTACATAGAATCATCACCAAAAGCTGCTTTGGCTTCTTGTTGCGCAGAAGAAAAGTGATGAGGTAAATCCTCTCTATGATAAACTTTACGGATTCCTTTGCCGCCGCCACCTGCTGCTGCTTTTAACATTAACGGAAAGCCAATTTCATCGCCAATTTTTACTGCTTCATCGACGTCAACAACCGCTCCAGGACTACCAGGGACAACTGGAACATTGGCGTCCATCATTAACTTTCTAGCGTTAATTTTATTGCCCATATCATCAATGGTCTTACTTTTTGGACCAATAAAAACGACGTTCATTTCTTCGCACATTTCAGCAAAGCGAGCATTTTCAGAAAGAAAACCAAACCCAGGATGGATAGCTTCTGCTTTAGTTACGATAGCCGCACTTAAAATTTGTTGGACATTCAAATAAGAATCGGACGAACGAGCAGGTCCAATACAAATCGCCTCGTCAGCGAGTTCAGCATGTAATGCCTCTTGGTCTGCTTCTGAGTAAACAGCCACTGTATGAATGCCTAATTCACGACAAGCTCGTATAATCCGTACCGCGATTTCTCCGCGATTTGCAACTAATATTTTTGAAAACATAATTCACCTATCCCATCATGAACGTTAATTCTGCTTCCGCCACTTTTTTTCCTTCCACACGAGCGATTCCTTTACCGATGCCCGCAGAAGATTTCACTTTTGAAAGTTCGACTTCTAGCATTAAGGTATCCCCAGGTGTAACTTTTTTGCGGAATTTGGCTTTATCAATGCCGCCAAAATAAGCAGTCTTTCCTCGGAATTGTTCCAAGCTAAGTAAAGCAACCGCTCCTGCTTGTGCCAGTGCTTCAATAATTAACACACCTGGCATTACGGGTTCATGAGGAAAATGGCCTTGGAAAAAGGGTTCATTGACTGTCACATTCTTTTTCGCCACAATACGTTCTCCTTCTTCTAGCTCTTCTACTCGGTCAAGTAAGAGCATAGGAAAACGATGCGGAATAATTTCTTTGATTTCTTGAATATTCATTACTGACATACTTATCCTTCTTTCACCCGGAACAATGGTTGATTAAATTCAACCACTTGCTCATTTTCTACTAAAACTTCAACAATTTCGCCAGATACTTCACTGGTAATTTCATTCATAACTTTCATCGCTTCTACAATACAAACAACTTCACCGGCTTCAACGTGATCTCCGACTTTTTTAAAATCTGGTTTTTCGGGAGATGGACGTAGATAAGTCACTCCGACAATGGGAGAAACAATATTCGTGCCTTCTACTGTTTTTTCTTGGGCTTCTGTTGTTGGTTGTACGGTTTGTTGGGTGACCGTTTGGGCTGTTGAACCTGGTTCTACCGTGGTGGCAGCTGGTTGGTCATTTGTTGTTGTTTGATTCGCTTGACTTCTGGCAGCTGCTGTTTTATTAAAGTATAATTCAAAACTTCCATCTTTTAAATCAAATTCGGTTAAAGTTGATTGATCAAAAATGGACAACAGTTCTTTTAATTCTTCTTGTTGCATCATTATGCCTCCCAACGTTTCATCAATACTACCGCATTATGGCCACCAAAGCCCATTGAATTACTCAATACGTATTCTAAGTCTGCATCGATGCTTTGGTTTTGTACGATATTTAAATCAATTTCTGGGTCTTTTTCTGAGATATTGATACTAGCAGGTACGAATTGATGCTGTAATGCTAATAACGAAGCCACAGATTCAATGCCACCGGCAGCGCCTAATAAGTGACCTGTCATTGATTTCGTACTGCTAACATAAACCTCTTTGCCATGTTCACCTAAACCGTAATGAATAGCGGTTGCTTCTGAAGAATCATTGGCTGGGGTAGCGGTACCATGAGCATTAACGTAGCCAATTTGCTCAGGAGTGATTTGAGCTTCATCCATCGCTAGTTTCATCGCTTTTCCAGCGCCGGAACCATCAGGATTAGGGGCTGTCATGTGATAAGCGTCATTGTTAGCGCCATAACCGACAACTTCTCCCAAAATATTTGCTCCGCGTGCTTGAGCGTGCTCTAGGGATTCCATTACAAGAACACCGGCACCTTCTCCCATCACAAAACCTGAACGATCTTTATCAAAAGGGGTCGAAGCATTATTAGGGTCTTCGTTACGACTTAAAGCAGTCAAAGAAGCAAAACCAGCAATTCCGATCTCACAAATGGTTGATTCAGAACCGCCTGCAAGCATCACATCTTGATAACCATGTTTAATATTACGAAAAGCTTCGCCAATAGAATTATTGCCAGAAGCACATGCTGTAACAATGGATGTGCAAATACCTTTAGCACCTACACGCATAGCGATATTCCCAGCGACCATATTCACAATTGACATCGGTACAAACATGGGAGAAACACGATCTGCGCCTTTTTGATTCATCCGTGTCACTTGTTCTTGAATTGTGGGTAAGCCACCAATACCTGAGCCAACGATCACACCAAAACGATCCATATCTGTTTTCTCTGTATTTAATTGAGACATTTCAAGAGCGTCAAGTGCTGCATAGACACCATAAAGGGAAAACAAATCCATACGTTTTGTGTCTTTTTTCTTAAAATATTTCTCTAAAGGAAAATCTTTGACTTCACCAGCTACAGAAACACCGGTATCTTCTGGGTCAAACTTTGTAATTTTATCTATCCCGTTTGTACCATTTTTTAAACTTGTTAAAAAGGACGTTGGGTCATTACCTATTGGTGAAACGACACCATAACCTGTAATAACTACTCGATTCATAATGTTTCTCCTTCCATTTTGCAAAAAAATCGACTTTATTTTTTAACCTTGCATCATTAATCCACCGTCAACACTAATTACTTGTCCGGTAATATAAGGACTTTGCGCTAAGAAAACGGCCGTTTGAGCAACATCTTCTGGATCTCCTAAATGTTGCAATGGGATCGACTCATTGACTTGTTCTTTAATTTTATCTGACAAAGCCTCTGTCATATCTGTCGCAATAAAACCAGGGGCGATCGCGTTACAAGTAATACCTCGAGTTGCTGCTTCTTTGGCTACTGTTTTAGTAAACCCGATAACGCCTGCTTTACTTGCGGCATAATTTGCCTGTCCGACATTTCCCATCAAACCAGAAACGCTAGATATATTGATAATAACGCCTGCTTTTTGCTTCATCATTTTTTTCAATACATGCTGTGTCATATTGAAGGTACCGGTCAAATTAACTTTCAGGACATTTTCAAAATCTTCTTCTTTCATGCGCAATAATAATTTATCATTGTTCATGCCTGCGTTATTAACTAATACATGAATATCGCCTAATTGATCTTGTGCTTGGGTAAGCATATCTTTAGCGCTAGAAAAATCGGAGATATCACCGGAAATACCAATGCAACTTACGCCAAAGTCTTTGATTTCAGCGATTAGATCAGCCGGAATTTCTTTGCGTCCATTCAGTACAATATTAGCGCCTTTTTGAGCAAATGCTTTAGCAATTGCTAAACCAATGCCTCGTGTACTACCAGTAACAAATACATTTTTATTTTGCAGTTCCATAAATTCCTCCATTAACTAAATAAATCTGTGGTTTCTTGCAAGGTTTTTAAATCGGAAATACGCGTCGTTTTCATTGATTTATCAATTTTTTTCATAAAACTAGCGATCGTTTTTCCGGGTCCAACTTCGATTACACGCTCAATTCCTAGCTCTTTTAAAGTCGCTACACTCTCGTAAAAACGAACAGGCGATTTGACTTGTAATTCCAATAAATGTTTGATTTCGTCTTGCTGCATAACTTTAGCCGTGGTATTGCTAACAACAGGAATTTGCATTTCGCCAAAAGTTACATCTTGCAATGTTGCTTTTAATTGCTTAGCCGCTGGTTCCAAAAGTTTGGTATGGAAAGGTCCACTGACATTCAAAGGCACCATGCGTCGTACGCCTGCTTCTGTAAGTAAATCAACGACATAATCAACCGCTGCCTTTTCTCCCCCAATAACAATTTGTTGCGGAGTATTATAATTGGCAGGTGACACAACGCCATAAGCGCTCGCTTTTTGACAGGCCTCTTCAATAGTAGCTAAAGGCGCCTTCATGACAGCTACCATTTTACTGCTATCTGCGGGCGCTGCTTCTGCCATATATTTGCCTCGTTTTGCTACCAAATCAACTGCCGTAGTAAAATCTAGGGCACCACTTGCAACTAAAGCAGAATATTCACCTAAACTTAACCCTGCCGCAGCATCGGGTTCTATGCCCTTTTCTTTTAATAGTCGCAAAGAAGCGATACTTACTGTTAAAATCGCTGGTTGTGTGTATTCAGTTAAATCGAGTCGATCATTTTCAGTAAAACATAACTCAGCCATATCATAATTTAAAACATTTGATGCTTGTTCAAACGTATCTCGAATAATTTCATATTGATCATAGAGCTCTTTTCCCATACCAGGATATTGATCCCCTTGACCACTAAATATAAAAGCTGCTTTCATACGTTTCTCCTTTAAAACTACTCCTATTTAAAGTTGCAATTGCTGTCACTCGTTCATTATTTATGTAAGCATTTTTTACTGCCCAGCTTGCAATCTTTCGAAAATTTCAGACACTACCTACGCTTTCGCTTCGATCTCATCAAGGTCTAAGCAACAAGTTGCTAAGGCCTTGAAGGATCTG
>JAKDZT010000289.1 GCA_030462125.1 Tetragenococcus sp. | reverse complement strand
GAACCTTCTCAACAAGATTTGTTCTCAGCAGCAGCACCTTATAACTTTGGTCACTTTAATGATTCAGAAATTACTAAGGATTTAAATGATATTGATTCTGCCAAGTCTGAAAATCCAACTTACCGTAAAGCAGCTTTCGTTAAATATCAAGAAGATATGAATAAAAAAGCTTATGTTGTTCCAACAAACTTCTCGTTAAGTTATACGCCGGTTAACAAACGTGTAGTTGGAATGACGCTTGATTATGGTGCAATGAATACTTGGTCAGAAATTGGTGTTTCTTCTGCTAAGTTGGCCACCAAATAGTTTTACTTAACTTTTGTTTACAAGTTTTTTTGTAAAAATACCCTCACTTTAGTTTTCGCAATTCTAAAGTCACAGAAGTTCAAATTTATGATTTGAGCTTCTTTTATTAAAAAAGGAGTTTGATATGACAAGGATTCAAGATGATTTATTCGCTACTGTTAATGCTGAATGGTTAGAAAATGCAGAAATTCCTGCAGACAAACCAAGAATTTCAGCTTTTGATGAATTAGTACTAAAAAATGAGAAAAATTTGGCTAAAGATTTAGCTGATTTATCACAAAACCTACCTACTGATAATCCAGAATTGCTTGAAGCAATCAAATTTTATAATAAAGCAGGAGATTGGCAAACCAGAGAAAAAGCGGACTTTTCTGCCGTAAAAAATGAACTTGCTAAAGTTGAAACTTTAAATACTTTTGAAGATTTTAAAAATAATTTGACTCAACTCGTTTTCCATTCACAGGCTCCTCTTCCATTTTCTTTTAGTGTTGAACCTGATATGAAAGATGCTATTCACTATTCTCTTGGATTTTCTGGCCCGGGTTTGATTTTACCTGATACCACTTATTATAATGATGAACACCCTAGAAAAAAAGAATTACTTGATTTTTGGGCTAAAAATACAAGCGAAATTTTAAAGACATTTGATGTTGAAAATGCAGAAGAGATTGCAAAGTCTGCCCTTAAATTCGATGCTCTTTTAGTTCCATCAGCAAATACTTCTGAAGAGTGGGCAAAATATGCTGAACTTTATCATCCAATTTCTACTGACAGCTTTGTCAGTAAAGTTAAAAACCTGGATTTAAAATCTTTAATTAAAGATTTAGTAAAAACTGAACCTGATAAAGTCATTGTTTACGAAGATCGTTTTTATGAATCATTTGATTCACTTATCAATGAAGAAAATTGGTCACTCATTAAAGCTTGGATGCTGACAAAAATTGCACGTGGCGCTACTTCTTTCTTCAATGAAGACCTTAGAATTCTTGGTGGAGCTTATGGACGTTTCCTTTCAAATGTTCAAGAAGCAAGAAGTCAAGAAAAACATCAACTTGATTTGACTGAGTCTTATTTTAGCCAAGTGATTGGTTTATTCTATGGTAAAAAATATTTTGGTGAAGCTGGTAAGGCCGATGTCAAACGGATGGTCACTGCAATGATTAAAGTTTACCAAGCGCGTTTGTCTAAAAATGAGTGGCTCAGTCAAGAAACAGCTGAAAAAGCCATTGAAAAATTGGATGCTATTACTCCTTTCATTGGTTTCCCAGATAAATTGCCTGAAATTTATAGTCGTTTAAAAACAACTTCTGGCTCTCTCTATGAAGATGCCCTTAAATTCGATGAAATTTTGACTGCTCGAACTTTTGAAAAATTCTCAGAAGATGTTGATAAAACAAGCTGGCATATGCCTGCTCATATGGTCAATGCTTATTATAGTCCTGATAGTAATACAATTGTTTTTCCAGCAGCAATTTTGCAAGCTCCTTTTTACTCTCTTGAACAATCTTCATCACAAAATTACGGTGGAATCGGCACAGTTATTGCTCACGAAATTTCTCACGCTTTTGATAACAACGGTGCCCAATTCGATAAAGAAGGAAATTTGAACAAATGGTGGTTAGATGAAGATTATGAAGCTTTTGAAGAAAAGCAAAAAGAAATGATTGCACTCTTTGACGGCGTAGAAACCGAAGCTGGTCCAGCAAACGGAAAACTCATTGTGTCAGAAAATATTGCTGACCAAGGAGGAATTACAGCGGCACTGACAGCAGCTAAAGATGAGAAAGACGTTGATTTGAAAGCTTTCTTTAGTCAGTGGGCTAAGATTTGGCGCATGAAAGCAAGTAAAGAATTCCAACAAATGCTTTTGTCAATGGATTTTCATGCACCCGCTAAACTTCGTGCAAATATTCCTCCAACAAATCTCGAAGAATTTTACGATACTTTTGATGTTAAAGAAACAGATAAGATGTATCGTGCACCAGAAAATCGTCTTAAAATTTGGTAATCAGGTTCTGTTGCAAAGTTCCAAAACTAAAAGCAATAGTCTGAACTCTCATTTCTAATATTCTAGGAATCTTATTTGGATT
>JAKDZT010000288.1 GCA_030462125.1 Tetragenococcus sp. | reverse complement strand
AGCTGAGTAGTCCTACCACCAAGACAAAAGTACCAATAATTTCAGTTACAGTATTGGCAGTTAGATTACGTACGGCTGGTGCAGTTGCAAATGTTCCTAAAATGGCATCTTTATCATCTGTTTCATCCCATAGTGGCATATATGCTAACCAAACGATGGCTGCACCAACAATCCCACCTAGTATTTGAGCGATAATAAATGGCACTACCAAGTTAGCAGCAAAATCTCCCATCGCTGCAAAAGCGATTGTTACGGCTGGGTTTAAATGAGCGGGTCCCATATAGCCAGAAATATAGACCGCGATGGCCAGCCCCATGCCCCAGCCCATCGTTACAGCAACCCAGCCAGCGCCTTCGGACTTACTCTTTTTTAAATTCACTCCTGCGACAACACCGTCACCTAGTAAAACCAATATAGCTGTCCCAAAAAACTCACTAAATATTTGTAAACTATCACTCACAATTATTCCCCCTTCAATTCTTTCAAATCTGATGCTGCGACAACTTCTTCTAACTCTTTGGTATAATTTGCTTTTTCTTCATCAGTCCATTGGTAAAAGTCAGCCATTTTATCAATAACCGGTTGTTTCAAGTCATCCAGTTCATCACGGATAAACAAGATAAAGTTTGTCCGGCGCATAAGATAATCTGCAGGAGTTAATGCTAACTCTTCATTTAATGCATAATTTAATGAAAGACTATCGCGTTTGCTCAACCCTTTGACCGGTTCGTCATAAGTTAATACTTTTGGTAAGTTTGACCCATACAAGTTAGCTAAATAGAGCGCGTCTTTTTCATTTAATCCTTTTTCTTGTGCTTGTTTTGCTAATTGTGCGATCTCTTCATCAACGTTCGCCGGATCAATCTCTCCACCTGAAACTGGGTATTCTTTAGAATCAACTAAATCAAAACGTTCATTTAGTTTTTCTTGGATTTTTTTCAAGGCTCCTTCTGCCATCAAACGGTAATCAGTAATCTTCCCGCCTGATAATGTCAGTAACCCGTCACTAGCTTCTTCTAAACTGCTTCCACGGGAAACTTGTGAAGGATCAACTTCGCCATTATCTTGTTCACTGTCAGCTTCTTTGATCGCTTTTTCAACTTCGTCTCTTTTCGCAGAATCATTTAAATACTCTTTGGTCGCATTGACTACATTATTAAAGCTTTCGTCAGAAAGACTTCCACTACCGCCACCATTATAATCCGAACCGCCATTTGCAGCAATCAACGGACGTAGTCCTGCCCAACTAGACTCAATATCGTCTAATGTAATTCCAGCATCTGGATAACGACGGTTAACAATTCCTAACAAATAATCTACATCTTCTTGTGTAACAGTTGGGTTGTTCAAATCACCATGATAGTCCGTATCCGTGGTACCAAAATAGGTTTTATCTTCACGGGGAACCACAAAGATCATGCGGCCATCATTTTCGCCTGTATCAAAATAAGTCGGTTGCGGAACGTTTAATTTTTCTTTATCGACAACTAAATGAACCCCTTTGGTCGGACGCATTTGATCGGCTAAGTCATCTTTTTTATCTAGTTCACGCACTTCGTCAGTCCATGGTCCAGATGTGTTGATAACAACTTTGGCACTGATATGAAATGTCTTACCAGTCAATAAATCTTTGACCTCTGCCCCATTGACTTTACCCTCTTGATCATGCGTAATCTTGTTGACTTTGGCTTTATTTAACATACGCGCACCATCTTCATGCGCTTTTTTGACATTTTCAATCACTAGTCGAGCATCATTATTACGGAAATCAAGATAGACGCCGCCACCTTGTAAACCATCCTTTTCTAACTGTGGTTCTCTTTCCAATACTTCAGATTGGTTCAAAGTATAATTAGCAAATTTTCCAGTGACTCCTGCCAAACGATCATATAAATCCATCGCCACTTTCACCGAAAACATATTAAACGTTGCTCCCGGTTCATCATAAATTGGTAAAAGCATAGGATCTGGTTTCGGAATATGCGGCGCAATACGTTGCACATTTGCCCGTTCTTTGACTGTGTCTGAAACGACTTCTACATCAAATGTTTTCAAATAACGGATTCCACCATGAACTAATTTTGTTGATCGCGAAGAAGTTCCTTCTGCAAAGTCTTGCATTTCAACTAACGCAGTTTTCATACCGGAGGCGGCGGCTTGTACAGCTACGCCGGCTCCAGTAATCCCTCCTCCAATCACGAGTAAATCTAGCTCTTCATTTTGGACATCTTGTATTTCTTTGTTTCTTGTCTTATATGAAAAAACCATTCGAATTATCCTTCTTTCCTTGCACGATGTTTAAATACTCGGGTTGCTTCAACAGCTTCTTGCCACCCTGTATAAAGATCATCACGTTTTTCCTCTGTCATTTCTGGTTTGAACGTTTTGCCTTCTTCTT
>JAKDZT010000053.1 GCA_030462125.1 Tetragenococcus sp. | reverse complement strand
GGCAAAAAAAGGGCAATTATTGTGCAATGTTGTAAAATAACCGAAATTAAATTATCTATATGATACTTGCAAAATGCTTATTTTATAACGTTTTATAACATCTACATGTATTCTTTCTTGGAATGCCAATACACGTATAAATAACACAAAAAATCTATGGATCAAATAAATGATCCATAGATTTTTTGTGTTTTAAACTGGTGATTTGTTGTACATAGTCATAGAACAAGCGAACTTATGTAGTGAACTTAACTTAAAGACACAGTTTCTGCAATTTTTCTTTATCAGTAAACCAATTATAGGATGAGGAAAGTGACCTTAGAAATTAGGAAAACTAGGGTAAGATCAGGAAAGTGACCCTAGAAATCGGGAAACTAGGGTAGGATTCGAAAAGTGACCCTAGAAATTGGAAAACTAGGGTAGAATTAGAGAAGTAGCTCTAGAAATTGAGAAAACTAAAGTAAGAACAGAAGTTGTTCCCCTGCCTTTTCAAATATGGGGAGCTAATTCGTATTCACATACTTCTTTTTCTCATTAGTTGTTCATTTTTCTAGATATTGGTACACTAGAACTATGAGAAAAAGAAAACAGGTGAAATTATGCAAAATTATCAATATCCTATAGATATGGAATGGACGAACGAGGAAATTATTTTAGTCGTTACTTTATGGCAAGCACTAGAAGATAGCTATGAAAAAGGAATCCCTGCAGAAAAGTTTCTGCAGGCCTATCAGGGGTTCAAATCAGTCGTTAAAAGTCTCGGTGAAGAACGACAGTTAGGCCGAGAATTTGAAAATTTATCGGGTTATTCCTTATATAAAACGGTACAACAAGCAAAAGCCCATCCTGATAAAAAATTGCACATGAAAGGGTGAATAAGATGCAAATTATGATTAATGAAATTAAAAATTGGATAAAAGAAGCTTCTGAATTAATCAAAAAAGAAATCGCTAAAAATGATATGACGGTAGATACCAAAGAAGGCCGTAGAGATTTAGTAACCAATGTCGATAAACAAGTGCAAGATTTTTTGATTGAACAAATGAATACATTTGACCCAGAAGCTAAAATTTTGGGAGAAGAAAACGGAAGAGATCACCTTGAGGATTTTTCTGGACGTGTGTTTGTTATTGACCCGATCGATGGTACACTGAATTTTGTATTAGAACAGGAAAATTTTTGTATAATGATTGCTGTTTATGAAGAAGGTCAAGGAAAATTAGGTTTTATTTACAACGTCATGGAAGATCTCCTTTTATGGGGTGGCAAAGAAATAGGCGTTTTTATAAATGAAGAGAGCTTAACAACTCCTCCAGATCTGGCTTTAAAAGACGGTTTAGTGGGAATGAATTCTGGTATGTATCGCAAAAATAGTTATAATGCTCAATTAATGGCTGAACGTTCGATGGGGGTTCGTATGTCAGGATGTGCTGGACTTGAATTAATCGATTTGATCAAGGGTAACCATAATGCTTATGTTTCAACTTTAGCCCCTTGGGATTATGCAGCAGGAAGTATTATGGTCGAAGCACTAGGCATGAAATTTTCAAATATTAATGGTAGCTCTTTGAAATTTGACGGCAGAGAGCATTTTATTGCAGCAACTCCTACAGCCTATGAAGAAATGATGGATCTTGTCGCGCAAGCAAAAAATTAAGAATCTTGGATTTTTCATAAGAAATTTTCGAATCTGAAATCTTTTCACTAGTTTTTAGAAAGATTTTTTGCTATAATGACTTGTCGAGTGCAATTCTATTTATTAGAAGTAAGAACAGGATAACGATCATGCTATTTATATAGGCGATTTAATTTGGTTAAATTTTAAAGGAGTAAATGAATATTGAAATATAGAGATACAATTCGCAATGTAGCAATTATTGCTCACGTTGACCACGGAAAAACAACATTAGTTGATGAATTATTAAAACAATCAGAGACATTAGAAGGTAGAACAGAACTACAAGACAGAGCTATGGATACCAATGCTCTGGAAAAAGAACGCGGTATTACGATTTTATCTAAAAATACTGCTGTTCAATACCGCAATACACGTATAAATATTTTAGACACCCCTGGACACGCAGACTTCGGTGGGGAAGTTGAACGTATTATGAAAATGGTTGATGGCGTCGTTTTACTTGTAGACGCTTATGAAGGAACAATGCCACAAACCCGTTTCGTATTGAAAAAAGCACTCGATCAAAACGTAACTCCGATTGTCGTTGTTAATAAAATTGATAAACCAGAAGCTCGTCCACAATTTGTTGTTGATGAGGTATTGGAACTGTTTATCGAGTTAGGTGCTGATGACGATCAATTAGACTTTCCAGTCATTTATTCATCAGCGATTAATGGAACTTCAAGTCTTTCAGATGATCCTAGCGAACAAAAACCAACAATGGCACCGGTGTTTGATACAATTATTGATCACATTCCAGAACCTGTTGACAATAGCGATGAACCTTTACAATTCCAAGTTTCCTTATTAGATTATAACGATTATGTTGGACGTATCGGAATCGGTCGTGTTTTCCGCGGAAAGATTAAAGTCGGCGATCAAGTGGCTTTGATAAAATTAGACGGAAGCGTGAAAAAATTCCGAGTAAGTCAATTATTTGGTTATTTTGGTTTGCAACGCCAAGAAATTGAAGAAGCTAAGGCGGGAGATTTGATTGCAGTTGCTGGTATGGGAGATATCTTTGTTGGTGAAACGGTGACACCTTTTGACCATCAAGATGCATTACCGATATTGCGTATCGATGAACCTACCTTGCAAATGACTTTCTTAGTAAACAACTCTCCATTTGCTGGCCAAGAAGGAAAACATATAACTGCTCGTAAACTTGAAGAACGTTTAATGATGGAATTGCAAACAGACGTTTCACTACGAGTAGAGCCTTTAACACCAGAATCTTGGACTGTTTCTGGTCGTGGTGAACTGCATTTATCTATTTTGATTGAAAACTTGCGTCGAGAAGGTTATGAACTGCAAGTTTCTCGTCCGGAAGTTATTGAAAGAGAAATTGATGGTGTTAAATGTGAACCATTTGAAAGTGTTCAAATTGATGCGCCAGAAGAATACATGGGATCAGTCATTGAATCTTTGGGATTACGCAAAGGTGAAATGCAAGACATGATTAATAATGGCAATGGCCAAGTACGATTGATCTTTCAAGTTCCATCCCGCGGTTTAATTGGCTACAATAATGAATTTTTATCTATGACACATGGTTATGGCATTATGCATCATACTTTTGATCAATATTTGCCTATGCTAAAAACTCAACTTGCTGGTAGAAATCATGGGACATTAGTTTCTATCGATACAGGTAAAGCTACTGCTTATTCCATTATGAACCTTGAAGGACGGGGGACCATTTTTGTGGAACCTAATACTGAAGTTTATGAAGGAATGATCGTGGGGGAAAATTCACGAGAAAATGATTTGTCTGTCAATATTACTAAAGCTAAACAAATGACCAACGTTCGTTCAGCTACAAAAGACCAAACGTCTACGATTAAGAAACCACGGATTATGACTTTGGAAGAATCGATTGAGTTTATTAATGAAGACGAATATTGTGAAATAACACCAGAAAATATTCGGTTACGTAAACAAATCTTAAACACAAACGAACGAGCAAAATCAGCTAAAAAACAAAAGAAAAACTAATAGTAATTTCTGTGAAAAGAGCTAAAGCAAAAAAGACTGCTTTAGCTCTTTTTTTATACCATTTTTTAACTATGAAATTGTTTAATTTCGGTTTAATTTATGATGAATTGCTTAAACCAAGCATCCAATTCGGAACAAGTTTGTGCTATAATGGGAAAATATAAAGATAGGAGGGACCCTAATGGAAGCTATTTCTCCGGAATTAGCGTTAGATTTGTTGTATGAAGAAGCAGATCGCATTAAGATGCTAATTAAAAATCAACAAAATCATTTATGTATTTCCCATTGTAAAGCATTTGAAGAAGTTGTTGATACACAAATGTATGGATTATCTAGGCAGGTATCCTTTTCAACTCGTTTAGGTATTATTTCAGATGAAACAGGACAACAATTGCTTGGCGATCTTGAGCGTGAATTAAATCAATTATATAATGAAATTTATGAAGAAAATAAAGTTACCGAAAAAGGCAAGGAGGTATAATACTTGCCTAAGAAGATAAAAAAAAGACATTTTTTAGATTGGGGAATCTTAATTCCTTACCTATTTTTAACCGTTATTGGCTTGATGATGGTCTATAGCACAACTTCTTATGTGTTGTTGGAAAATGGACAATATCCAGGTCGTCAAGCGATCTTTCAATTGATATTTTGGCTTATTAGTTTGTTTTTGATCTTTTTTATCTACAAATTAAAAACGGACGTATTAAAAAATCGAAAGATTACTTTTATAGCATTACTCATTGTTTGCATTTTTCTTTTTTCAGCTTTTGCATTTAGCCCAGTTAATGGCGCTTATGGCTGGATACAAGTCCCTGGAATGGGAACGATTCAGCCGGCAGAGTTTTTTAAGATCGTCGTTATATGGTTTTTTGCTGCAGCCCTAGCAAAACGTCAAAGCCAAGTTCAGTATCATTTTATGAATAGTATCAAGGGTTTATTAATGGCTGTGCTCGTCCCTTTTTTGGCATTGTTGTTTTACCCAGATTTTGGGAATGCGGCTATTATTGTTTTACTGGTTATTGTTATGCTGTTGGCAAGTGGTGTTAACTATATTTATACGCTTTATACAGGTTTGATTGGCATTTTGGGAAGCATTGGGGCAATATTTGCTGTAAATACCATCGGTAAATATTTTTTGCCTAGTTATGTATTATCTCGATTTGCCGTCTTTCGTAATCCTTTTATTGATGAATATGGGGATGGACATCAAATGATTCATGGGTATTATGCTTTATTTAATGGCGGTTTATTTGGGCGAGGATTAGGAAATAGTATTCAGAAAAAAGGCTTTTTACAATTTGCTCATACCGACTATGCTTTTGCTATCGTTGTCGAAGAGTTAGGTTTAATTGTAGCGATTTTGGTTCTAGGTGTTTTGTTTTATATGATTGCACGTATTATATTAATCGGTATTCGCTCAAAAGATCCGTTTAATTCCATCATGTGTATTGGCATTGGCGCATTATTTTTGATTTCCGTTTTTATTAACTTAGGGGGTATTACTGGAATAATTCCGTTAAGTGGGATCACTTTCCCTTTTATTAGCCAAGGTGGATCAAGTTTAATGATGTTTTCGATCTGTGTTGGCTTTGCTTTAAATATTAGCGCTGATGAAAAGAAAAAAGCCATGTTGAATGAAATGCAACAAAAAGAAGCTGAGGAATAAGTTTTTACTTATTTTTCAGCTTTTCCACGAATGTTTTATTATGAAAGAGAAATGAAGTTTAAATTTGAGGAGTGATGAAATGGATAAGATTCTTGTAGCTAACAGAGGAGAAATAGCCACTCGTGTTTTCCGTGCATGTGTTGAACTAGGTATACAAACGGTAGCTATCTACGCCAAAGAAGATGAGTACTCGGTGCATCGTTTTAAGGCCGATGAAGCTTATTTGGTAGGAGAAGGCAAAATGCCGATTGACGCTTATTTAGATATTGAAGATATTATTCGTATTGCAAAACTTTCAGGAGCACAAGCCATTCATCCTGGCTATGGTTTCTTATCTGAAAGCTTGGAATTTGTTACACGCTGTGAGGAAGAAGGGCTTACTTTTATCGGTCCAACGCCTCATCATTTAGATATTTTCGGTGATAAAATTAAAGCTAAACAAGCAGCTACTGCAGCAGGAATTCAAGCCATACCTGGCTCCGATGGTCCAGTTTCTGACGCTGAAGAGGTAGTGGCTTTTGCTCAAGAAAATGGATACCCCGTTATGATCAAAGCAGCGCTTGGCGGCGGTGGTCGTGGTATGCGGGTGGCTTACGATGAAAAACAAGCTCGCGATGGTTTTGAACGTGCCAAAAGTGAAGCAAAAGCAGCTTTTGGTAGTGACGAGATTTATGTCGAAAAATATATTGCTGATCCAAAACATATTGAAGTACAAATTTTGGGAGATAATAACGGCAATGTTATTCACTTATTTGAACGTGACTGTTCTGTTCAAAGAAGGCACCAAAAAGTCGTTGAAGTGGCTCCTTGCGTGTCACTTAATGCCGAACTTCGTGACAGAATTTGTACAGCGGCTGTTAATTTAATGCAACATGTCGGCTATGTGAATGCAGGAACAGTGGAATTTTTGGTTGAAGACGACCAATTTTATTTCATTGAAGTCAATCCACGTGTCCAAGTGGAACATACAATTACGGAAATGATTACCGACATAGATATCGTGACTACACAAATTTTAATTGCCCAGGGCCAAGATCTTCATCAAGATATTGGTTTGCCAAAACAAGAAAATTTGACTTTCCAGGGAGCGGCTATTCAATGTCGGATTACCACTGAAGATCCGTTAAACGATTTTATGCCGGATACAGGAAAAATTGATACTTACCGTTCTCCGGGTGGTTTTGGCGTTCGCTTGGATGTAGGAAATGCTCATGCGGGTGCTGTAGTTACACCTTATTTTGATTCTTTGTTAGTCAAAGTATGTACGCATGCGGCAACGTTTAATCAAGCGATTGCAAAAATGTCTCGTTGTATAAAGGAATTTCGTATACGTGGTGTCAAAACCAATATGCCATTTTTAAAAAATGTTATTTCTCATCCGCAATTTCGTTCAGGAAAAATGACGACAACTTTTATCGATCAAACGCCTGAATTGTTTGAATTCTCGTTTACTCGGGATCGTGGGAATAAAACGATGAAATATATTAGCGAAATTACGGTCAATGGCTTTCCAGGAATTGAAAGACAAGAAAAACCATTTTATGAAGCGGCCCGTATACCAGAAGATTTAACTGAGATAAAAGTGGGTTCCACAGCTAAGAATATTTTAGATGAACATGGCGCCGATCAACTGAGTCAATGGGTACGTCAACAAAACGAAGTCCTTTTGACAGATACCACCTTCCGTGATGCGCATCAAAGCCTGCTTGCTACTCGTGTGCGTACACAAGATTTGGCGGGGATTGCGCAACAGACGGAAAAAGGAATACCACAACTATTTTCAAGCGAAATGTGGGGCGGCGCTACTTTTGATGTAAGTTACCGATTTTTAACCGAAGATCCTTGGGAAAGATTGCGTACATTACGGCAAAAAATGCCTAACACTTTATTGCAAATGCTGTTTCGTGGTTCCAATGCTGTTGGTTATTCCAATTATCCTGACAACGTTTTAGTTGAATTTATCAATGAAACGGCTCGACAAGGGTTGGATGTTTTCCGTATTTTTGATAGCTTGAATTGGTTGCCACAAATTGAAAAAAGTATCCAAGCCGTCAGAGATACAGGTAAAATTGCTGAAACTGCGATTTGCTATACTGGTGATATTAACGATCCAAATCGACCAAAATACTCGGTACAATATTATAAAGATATGGCTAAAGAGTTAGAGCAATTAGGGGCTCACATTATCGCTATTAAAGATATGGCAGGACTATTAAAACCACAAGCAGCTTATCGCTTAATTAGTGAATTGAAAGATACCGTTGACTTGCCCATTCATTTGCATACCCATGATACTAGTGGTAATGGTATTATGACCTATGCTGAAGCCGTTCGAGCAGGTGTAGATATTGTTGATGTAGCTGTTAGTGCAATGAGTGGTGGGACAAGTCAACCTAGCATGAGTAGTTTATATTATGCACTAGATGATAATGAACGTGTGCCTCATATCCAAGTTGAAAATGTACAAAAACTCAACCATTACTGGGAAGATGTACGCCAATATTACCAACCTTTTGAAAGTGGCATGAATGCACCGCAAACAGAAGTTTATATGCATGAAATGCCCGGCGGACAGTACTCTAATCTACAACAACAAGCTAAAGCTGTTGGTTTATTTGATCGTTGGGATGAAATTAAAGAAATGTATCATAATGTGAATATGATGTTTGGCGATATTGTAAAAGTAACGCCTTCTTCTAAAGTCGTTGGCGATATGGCTTTATTTATGGTTCAAAATGATTTATCAGAAGAAGACATCTATGAAAAAGGCGAATCCATTAGTTTTCCAGAATCGGTCATTTCCTTTTTCCAAGGCGATTTAGGTCAACCTGTAGGAGGCTTTCCTAAAAAATTACAAGAAATCATTTTGAAGGGTAGAAAACCATATACGGATCGCCCAGGTGCTTTTGCTAAACCCGTAGATTTTAACCAAGTAAAAGAGGAATTATCGAAATTAATTGGCTATACACCTAGCCAAGATGAAATATTAAGTTATTTGATGTATCCAGATGTCTTTTTGACTTATCGTAAGGCCTATGAACAATATGGAGATATTAAAGTTTTGGATACACCGACATTTTTCAATGGTATGCGTCAAGGCGAAAAAATAAATGTAGTGATTGAAAAAGGGAAAAACTTAATTATCCGTTTGGACGAAATAGGTGAACCAGATATCGAAGGGAATCGCACACTCTTTTTCAACTTGAATGGTCAACGACGGGAAATCGTCGTAAAAGACAATTCCATTAAAGCTAGCGTTGTAGTTAAAAAGAAAGCTGAACCAACCAACAAAGAACACGTGGGTGCGACGATGTCAGGAACAGTTTTGGATGTCCACGTAAAACGAGGTGATCGTGTTCATCGAGGGGATACCTTGATGGTGACAGAAGCCATGAAAATGGAAACCTCCATCAATGCCGATTTTGACGGAGAAGTAAAACACGTTTATGTGTCAGCTGGTGAACCGATCGCTTCTGGAGATTTGTTAGTTGAAGTGGAAGAGAAATAGCAGAAAGGTCGTCTGAACATGAAAAAAAGAGGATTCCTATTTGTAGGTCTTTTTCTTCTCTTCCTTTTTGTATTGTATATGCAACCTGTTTGGTTTCCGCGAAATTCAACAGAAGAAGAAACGAGCAACCAAACTCCCAGAGAACCGCCTGCTACAAATTTGAGTTACGAGTCGATCCAAACAGCAGGTTTTGCAAATTGGATCGGTCAAGACTTAGAAGAATTTGAAGATCATTACGGGCAACCAGAAGAAAGTATGCCCTCAGGTTTTTCTTTTACAATTCATCGTTATCAGCTGGATGATGAACTGTTGGAAGTAAATACTGAAGATCAAGTGATCAAAAGCATTAAGTACTTAGGTGAAGACGACGACGAGATTGAGCCCTTTCGCTTTGGAATGACGATGGATGAACTAGCTAGAATCTCTATGATCTATCCAAACTTTACTATTGATTATCAAGGTGAGACAGTTGACCTGGAATTAGAAGAAGATGATATGAATTATCGTCCATTAATTGCTTTTGATAATGGGACTTTTGCCATTCTTTTCTTTAATCAGACAGAGGACGAGAGCCAATTATATGCCATCGATTATTTAGACAGCGAAACTTTACTAAAGTTGGCTCCTTATACAGTTGCTAATGAAAAGCCTCCTTATTATGAAGTAGAAGATGATTCTGATTGGGAAAAAATTAACCAATTTAAAAAGCAAGAAGCTATCGATTTAATTCAATTGCTACGAAAAAAAAATGACCAGTCAACTTTTACAATTGATCCCAGTTTGCAAATGGCTAGTGAAAAAATGTTAACCTCTTTTAACAGAAATAAAGAAGATATTTTAACGACTGAAAGACTACAGGAGTTGCAAAGAATAGAAAAGGGAGAAACTGGAACCTTTGTTTTAAATGATACAGAGATGGATGATTTCCTAAACGAACTGAAAGATCCTTCTATTTCGGGATACTTAGAGCTGCCAGTTTATGATTCTACTTTTTCTGTTTTATCTTGGTCTAGTACACCACTATTACAAGAACAGTTGATGGATGCAGAAGCAGCCTCGTTAGCCGTTGTTTTTTCAAAAGAAAATGTGTTAATCTTGTGGAAAGAACCCGAATATCAAACAGAGGAAAGTGAAAGCAATTGATTTATAACGATCAATTATTTACCATCGAAGATCAAGTCGAAGCGGGTAGTCCTTTTTTTGAAGTTAAACCAAACCGAAGAGGAGGGAACTGCCATGTTGGATAATGAAGAAGATACATTTAAAATTCAAAAAAGACGTGGGTTAATTGTATGGGTGTATAGTACCAAACAAATAAAAAATTTACGTCGTTATGGGTTTGTGCATTATGTTTCATCTAAAATGAAATATGCGGTATTATACGTTAATGAAGAAGATACAGAAAAAAGTATTGAAAAATTAAATCGACTGCATTTTGTGCGTGATGTTGATATTTCTCATCGTCCTGAAATTGATATGAATTTTGGCGATAAAATCGGAACAGAGGCTGCTTTTCAAGTACAAGAAAACTCTGGAGAAGAGGAATAATTATATTTTGCCTAAGTAGGACAACATTTTGGCGTTCTTATGTTCTATTTGGCGTTATAGGTCATAGAAAGTGGGGACTTATGTCCTGAAATGGAGTATAGGACGTAAATCCAAGAAACTTATGTCCTATAATTGCTAAAAATATAAAAAAACAACTTTTTTGGCTAAAATAGGACAAAACTTTGGCCATCTTATGTCCTATTTAGTTTTACAGGACATAAACAATAAATACTTTTGTCCTATA
>JAKDZT010000006.1 GCA_030462125.1 Tetragenococcus sp. | reverse complement strand
AGGCAATGGACTTTGACTCCATCATGCGCTGGTTCGAATCCAGCTATCCCAGTTTGCAGGCATCAGATTCTTTCTGGTGCTTTTTTTGTTGATTTCCTTTAATTTTTACGATAATCTAAAGGAAAGTTTGCTAAAGAGCCAAAGGAAAAAGAATAAAGCACAAAGTTGTTCAATTAAATCCATAAAGGAGTGTTATGATGAAAATCGGAAAAAATTTAAAAGGGAAAATTACGGAGGCAGCAGAAGTACTTTATGATGTCTCAAAAAAAGATGTAGAAGTAGACCTTGGGAAAAAGGGGTTAGAAGTTAAGGAAAAACGTCCGACTCGCCAACGCATCAAATGGCAAGCAAAAATTCGCTAATAGTTGACTTACGCAATTAACATAGCGTATTGATTTAGTTTTCAAAACTTTATTTAGAGGTAAAACAAATTCGTAAAATAGGAGGTGGTATTTGTGGCTGAAACCTTGCCTGTATATCTGCAAATTCATGACAAAATTAAAGAAAAAATTGAAGCAGAATATTGGAAAATCGGTGATCGACTTCCTTCTGAAAGAGAATTGGCTGAAGATTTTGAGGTAAGTCGGATGACCCTTAGACAAGCCATTCAGACTTTGTCTGATGAGGGAATTTTAGAAAGAAAAATTGGTTCAGGTACTTATGTCGCACGACAAAAGGTACAAGAAAAAATGTCGGGCACCACTAGCTTTACTGAAATTATGCTTTCTCAGGGACGTAAACCTTCAAGCAAAGCTATTTCCTATTTTTTTACGCAACCCAGCTCAAGCGAAATGGAACGTTTAAATTTAGCGGAAAATGAGGCTATTCTGCGAATGGAAAGAATTCGTTTAGCAGATGATATTCCTATTTGTTTTGAAGTTGCAAGTATCCCGGAAAAGATCATCCGCCATTTTAGTAAGGATGAAATTTCCACTTCTTTATACCGCACTTTAGAAGAAAAAGGGCAGCACAAAATTGGGGGAGCCGATCAAACCATCTCAGCGGTCGTTGCTTCGGAAAAAAAAGCGGAATACTTACAAGTAAAAAAAGGCGATGCTATTTTACTAATGCGGCAAGTTTCTTATTTTGTAGATGGAACGCCATTTGAATATGTGCGAAGTCAGTATGTAGGGAACCGTTTTGAGTTTTTTTTGGAGAAATGATACAGGTCACTGTGCTCCTTTTATATGGAGCTTTACAGTGTCCTATTTTTTTATCAAGCGTTCATGATAGCGTTTTTTACCTTCTTTAAAGGTAGCTTGATCGCTTAATAATTCGGTTACGGCAGCAATAAAAGGTTCGGTCTCTTCAACTAATACACATACCGTCACATGTTCTAAAAACTGGGTGTCTGCCACCATATATTCTTGTTGTTCTAGAAAATTTTGGAGTTTACCCAAAAGTGAGTAATCAATAGTGACATAAACTTCTTGTTGCAGTATGCCTTGAACGATCTTTGTTTCTTCTAATGCATGACTTACTGAATGGGAATAAGCTCGAATTAAACCACCGGCGCCTAGCTTTGTACCACCAAAATAGCGTGTCACTACTGCACAAACGTTAATCAACTGCTGTTTTTTTAACACCTCTAACATTGGATTACCGGCAGTACCAGCCGGTTCGCCATCATCACTAGATCGTTGAATGTCATTTTCTTCCCCAATGACAAATGCGCTACAATTATGATTGGCTTTCCAATGTTTCTTTTTTAATTGTTGGATAAACTCTTTAGCTTCTTCTTCTGTATATACCCGTTTTAAAGAACAAATAAAACGGGATTTTTTGATTTCTAGTTCCGCTTGTCCATCTTTTTGGATAGTACGATAGCTATCGAGCATGATGATTCACCTCTATTTTTATTCTATATTTATAGTATAATATAGATAGACAATAGTTGGCAGTCTTTTTCCTTAAAAGTTGCATTTTGTCATTTTAAGCATGATAATGAAGATAGAGGGAGGTTGTTGGTATGGCAGGAAAGAGAAAAAAATATGATGTGATTACAACCTATCTTAAAAATAACGGTGGGACTCAAGTTACATTGACTTTTACTCAATTCGATGAGTTATTATTTCCTGCCCGTGGACTACCAAAATCGGCGCGTACTTCAGTTGATTGGTGGGCGAATGATTACCTCCATCCAGAAAACGGCGCTTATGCTTGGTTAAATGCGAACTATGAAGTTGTCCATGTGAATTTGGAGAAGGAATTTGTTGTTTTTAGACCATTGCTCAAGTCAAACTGGATTAGACCTATCGATTAAGTAAACGTTGACAAGCCCTAGAAAAGCCTTATAATAAAAGATATACTTTGTTGTTTTAATTTAAAAAGTGGGGAGAGATTATTTATGGCAAAAAAGACAATTATGCTTGTATGTTCTGCCGGAATGAGTACAAGTTTGTTGGTAACAAAAATGCAAAAAGCTGCTGAACAAGAAGAAATTGACTCAGATATTTTTGCAGTATCATCTTCTGAAGCTGATACTCAATTAGAAAATAAAAACGTGGATGTTTTATTGTTAGGCCCACAAGTTCGCTTTATGAAAGGCGATTACGAAAAAAAATTAGCGCCTAAAGGAATACCTATTGATGTGATTAATATGTCAGATTATGGCATGATGAATGGTGAAAATGTTTTACAACAAGCACTTAATTTAATTGATAATTAAAAATTTAAAAAAAAGCGGAAGTCAAAAAAAGTCTTTCGCTTTTTTTGCGTATTTATCATTGAGGAGATGATAAGTATGGAAGAATTACATGGTCGCCAAAAAGTGGTACAAAAAGCAGAAGGAGTGCTACTTGATGATTCGTATCAATTAAAAGAAGCCTTACAGCTGACCACGACTAAAGTTATTTGTCAGCGCTGTGGCAGTCGCTTTTCTAAAGAGGAGAGTCGTTTACCCAACCAGGATTATTACTGTCCTTATTGTATTCAGTTAGGGCGAGTGACGGGTCAGTCTTATTTAGTCTTTCAAGAAGAAAAAACTAGGAATACACGTCCTGTTACTTTTACGTGGCAGGGGACTTTGACACCTGCGCAAGAAGAAGTTTCACAGCATATTTTAGAAAATTACCAGCACAATAAGAATTCTCTTGTATGGGCAGTCACTGGGTCAGGCAAAACTGAAATGATTTTTGCTGTGCTACGTTATTGTTTACAAAATGGTGGACGAGTGGCGATCGCATCTCCTAGGATTGATGTTTGTCGGGAACTCTATCCTCGTATTCATGAAGTGTTTCCTAAAGAGCAGACCTTACTTTTATATGGGGATTCTAATGAGGCGTATCGGTATAATGCTTTGACGATATGTACAACGCATCAACTATTTCACTTTTATCGAGCGTTTGATTTGTTAATCGTGGATGAAATTGACGCTTTTCCTTATGACGGTGATACAAGATTAGCATTTGCCCAAAAAAACGCCTTGAAAAAGAAAGGGAAATTGATCTATTTGAGTGCTACACCTCCTATTCATTTGTTAAAAGCCATCGAAGGAACATTTTGTATTGAAAAGTTACCGCTTCGCTTTCATAAGCGTCCGCTAGTTGTGCCACAGTTGGTATGGTATGAACAATGGCAATATTGTTATCAATCCAATTGGAAAATTAGGAAATTAATCACTTATCTAAAAAAATTACTTTGTGATAACGACGTATTGATATTTTGTCCCAGTATACGTTATATGCAAAAGTTATATAAAAAAGTGCGTCAATTTTTTAACCCACAAGAGATGACAAGTGTTTCTTCACAAGATGAACTCAGAGAAGAGAAAGTGCAAAGTATGCGTGAAGGGGCTTATCGTATTTTGTTTTGTACGACGATTCTTGAACGAGGTGTTACTTTTGAACATATTTCTGTCATTATTATGGGAGCCAACCATAAAATCTTTCGTAAATCAGTCTTAGTACAAATGGCAGGACGGGTCGATCGTAAAGGCGACTACCAACATGGCCAAGTTCTCTTTTTTTATGACCAACAAACACAAGCAATCCGTGATGCGTGCGAAGAGATCAAAAAGATGAACTGCTTAGCTAAGGAGTGGTTATCAAGATGAAATGCAGTTACTGCCAACAAGAAATTATCCGCAATTTAACCGTGAAAGAGTTGCTTTTCCCTTTTTTAATCAAAAGTGAGCGGTGTTATTTTTGCCAAGAAAAATTCAAAAGAATAACCGCACCCACTTGTCCAACTTGTTCTAAAGCAGGGTGGACGACAATGTGTGATGAGTGTCGGCAATGGCAAGTTTTATACCCTCATTACAATTTTTGTCATCAGGCTTTATTTTGTTATGATGCGGCCTTTAAAGAATGGATATATCAGTATAAATTTTTAGGTGATTTGCGCTTACAAGCGACATTTACTGCAGAACTCCAAACTTATTTTTCTCAAAAAAAGGATTGGATTATTTGTAGTATCCCTTTGTCAGGAACACGTTTTGTACAACGAGGTTTTAATCAGGTGGAAGCTTTTTTGCAAGCAGCAGGGATCACAACGCAAAAATTATTGGAAAAGACGACGGATAGTTCGCCCCAATCCGAGAAAAACCGGCAAGAACGCTTAGCAGCTCCACAGGTATTTCGTGCTACTGAAAATGCACCTATGATAAAAAATAAAAAAGTATTATTGGTGGATGATGTCTACACGACAGGAAGAACGCTCTTTCATGCAGCCGAAATATTACAAGTTTATCAACCAGAAAAGCTCCAAACATTTTCGCTTGCACGTTAAAGATAAGTTAAATCTGTTAGCGATTTCTTTTGCATTTATCCTAAAGTTCGATATAATGAATGTAAGAAGAGGAAAAAAGAGTGGTCCTTTATCCTCTTTAATTGGCAGATGAAAGGGGCAATTGTTATGTTCAGATACAATGTTCGAGGAGAAAACATCGAAGTTACTCAGACGATTCGCGATTATGTGGAAAAAAAGGTGGGTAAATTAGAACGTTATTTTAATGATGTACCTGAAGCAACCGCTCATGTAAACTTAAAAGTTTATACGGAAAAAACGGCTAAAGCCGAAGTGACGATTCCGCTACCTTACCTGGTATTGCGCGCAGAAGAAACTTCTCCAGATCTATACGGAAGTATTGATTTAGTCGTTGATAAATTGGAACGTCAGGTACGTAAATTTAAAACGAAAATTAATAGAAAAAAACGAAGTGCAAATAAACCCGAAGTTGATCAATCCGCCTTTTTTAACGAGGAGGAAGAAGCCGAAGAAGATAACGGTTCTGACCTTGAAATCGTTCGTACAAAACGTCTTTCATTAAAACCAATGGACAGTGAAGAAGCCGTATTACAAATGAATATGCTAGGACATAGTTTTTTCATTTTTGAAGATGCTGAGACTACCGGGACTAGCATTGTTTACCGTCGTAAAGATGGCAAATATGGATTAATTGAAACAGACTAGCAAAGACTACAAATCACAAATCATTATCTTTGTTAATTTTTGAAATTTTTACTAATAAAAAGCTCATAGAATTGTTCTATGAGCTTTTTCGTGTTAGATTATTATCGGATATGGAAATTGTTGACAAGTCTTTACAAAACTGTAGCAATCAAATAAAACACATGCTAGAATGTAGGGAAGACTTGCGAAAAAACGATAGATATTACTGAAACAAAGCGACAATTTATAAACAGTTTTTACTAGCTGTTGTTAAATTGTCTTTAATAAAGGAGATTTTAATAAGAATGGCCAACTTTTTTAAAACATTGATTGAAAATGATAAAAAAGAAATAAAACGCCTCGATCGAATGGCTGATAAAATTGAAGCGTTCGCGGATGAGATGAGCGCTTTGTCTGATGAACAATTGCGACAAAAAACCGAAGAATTTAAAGAACGTTATAAAAATGGGGAAACTTTAGATGACTTGATGCCAGAAGCTTTTGCCGTAGTACGAGAAGCTGCCAAAAGAGTGTTGGGCTTATACCCCTTCCATGTACAATTGATGGGGGCAATTGTCTTACACGAAGGCAATATTTCTGAAATGCGTACCGGAGAAGGGAAAACTTTGACAGCTACCTTGCCGGTTTATTTGAATGCATTATCGGAAAAAGGGGTACACGTAGTAACTGTCAATGATTATCTAGCATCGCGTGACTCAACTGAAAT
Organism: Tetragenococcus sp.; assembly: GCA_030462125.1. Classification (GTDB taxonomy): domain Bacteria; phylum Bacillota; class Bacilli; order Lactobacillales; family Enterococcaceae; genus Tetragenococcus. The sequence goes on along the minus strand of JAKDZT010000006.1, from coordinate 31,504 downwards.
GGGTGAATTATATAACTTTCTAGGACTCACTGTAGGTTTAAATGTGAACTCAAAATCAACAGAGGAAAAACGAGCTGCTTATTATAGCGATATTACTTATAGTACAAACAGTGAAATAGGTTTTGACTACTTAAGAGATAATATGGTTGTTTACCCTAGCCAAATGGTTCAACGCCCGCTTAATTATGCGATTGTCGATGAAGTGGACTCGATCTTAATTGATGAAGCGAGAACCCCTTTAATTATTTCAGGACAAGCTGAAAAATCGACGGCGCTTTATCAACGTACAGATAGTTTTGTTAAACGTCTGCAAGAAGAAGAGGATTATAAAATTGATATTCAATCAAAAACAATCAGTTTGACTGAAACAGGTATTGAAAAAGCTGAAAATGCTTTTGGTTTAGATAACCTATACGATATCGAAAATGCCGCTTTGACGCACTATATGGACCAAGCTTTGCGAGCAAATTATATTATGATCCGCGATAATGATTATGTTGTTCAAGATGGTAAAGTATTAATTGTGGACCAATTTACTGGTCGTATTATGGAAGGACGTCGTTATTCAGATGGCTTGCACCAAGCCATTGAAGCCAAAGAAGGCGTAGATATCGAAGATGAAACCAAAACCATGGCATCTATCACCTTCCAAAACTTTTTCCGTATGTATAATAAATTAGCCGGTATGACTGGGACAGCGAAAACAGAAGAAGAAGAATTTCGTGAAATTTATAATATGGAAGTTTTGCAAATTCCAACCAATGAACCCATCATTCGCGAAGACCGATCGGATTTATTGTACCCAACCTTAAATAGTAAATTTAGAGCTGTTACCCAAGATATTAAAGAACGTTATCGCAAAGGGCAACCTGTTCTAGTGGGAACAGTAGCAGTTGAAACTTCAGAATTACTTGCGAATATGTTAGATCAAGAGAATGTTCCACACGAAGTTTTAAATGCTAAGAATCACTTTAAAGAAGCAGAAATTATCAGAAACGCTGGTCAAAAAGGTGCTGTGACCATTGCAACCAACATGGCTGGCCGGGGCACAGATATCAAATTAGGTCCAGGCGTTGCAGAAGTTGGGGGTCTAGCAGTTATTGGTACAGAACGACACGAGTCCCGACGGATTGATAATCAATTACGCGGACGTTCTGGCCGTCAAGGAGACCCAGGTTTGTCACAATTTTACCTATCTCTAGAAGATGACTTGATGAAACGATTCGGTTCTGAACGGATTAGCGGATTTTTAGAACGTATGAGAGTGGATGATGAAGATGCTGTGATTCAGAGTCGGATGTTATCAAGACAAGTCGAATCAGCACAAAAACGGGTCGAAGGGAACAACTATGATGCCCGTAAAAACGTTTTGCAATATGATGATGTAATGCGTGAACAACGTGAAGTCATCTATGGACAAAGACAACAAATTATCCTAGAAGATCAATCATTATCTACTACTTTGATGCACATGGTCAAACGGACAATTGAACGGGCTGTTGCTGGTCATACACAATTGGAAGAAAATCAAGTGGATTATGAAGGAATTGTTGATTTTGCTGGCAATGTTTTAGTTCATGAAGATGCCATTACGGTCGATGATTTAAAAGGGAAGACAGCCCAAGAAGTGACGGATTATTTGTATCAACTTGCCCAAGAAAAATTCACAGAAAAAACCGAACAATTAAATAGTCCCGAACAATTGCTGGAATTTGAAAAAGTTGTCATTTTGCGCGTGGTTGATACAAAATGGACAGATCACATTGATGCGATGGACCAATTACGTCAATCGATTGGGTTACGTGCTTATGGACAAAATAATCCATTGGTAGAGTATCAAAGTGAAGGGTTTACTATGTATGAAAATATGATCGGAGCCATTGAATATGATGTGACTCGGTTATTTATGAAAGCTGAAATCCGCCAAAATGTACAAAGAGAACAAGTGGCACAAGGTGAAGCTGAACAACCAAACGCAACAAACACGACTAGCAATAAAAAAAGCCCAGCAAGTGTGAAAAAAGTAGGACGTAATGATCCTTGCCCATGTGGTAGTGGGAAAAAATATAAAAATTGCCACGGTAAGCAATGAAAGCAAATAAGGCTGGACAATCAATGCCCAGTCTTATTTTGCGCAATGCGTCATAATTAGTGGATAAATGAGCTTTGAAGAAAGAAGGAATTATAATGGAAATGTCTGAAATACAAAATAAAATTGCAGATATGAAAGAACAAATCGCAAGCTTTAGGGGGTCTCTTTGACCTCGAACAGTTAGAAGAAGATATCGCTCAGGCCGAAAGTCAGATGACAGATCCTGCTTTTTGGGAGGACCAAACCAATGCGCAAAAAGTGATCGACGAAAACAACCGGAAAAAAGCGACCTACGATACTTTCAATCATTTAGTCCGAGGTGTGGAAGATGTGGAAGTTTTGTTTGGAATGGTGCAAGAAGAAGCGGATAGTGATTTAGAAGCAGAATTGCAAGAAAAAGCGACTCAATTACAAAAAGAGATGGCTAATTATGAATTGAACTTGCTTTTAAACGGGCCTTACGATAGAAATAATGCGATTGTGGAACTACATCCCGGCGCTGGTGGAACTGAATCTCAAGACTGGGGTAGTATGTTATTACGGATGTACACACGTTGGGCTGAAAGTCGGCGCTTTTCAGTAGAAACCCTTGATTATCAAGTAGGCGAAGAAGCGGGGATAAAAAGTGTTACATTGATGATTAAAGGACATAACGCTTATGGACTTTTGAAATCAGAAAAAGGTGTACACCGCTTAGTTCGTATTTCGCCTTTTGATGCTGCTAAACGGCGTCATACTTCTTTTTGTTCGGTTGAAGTGATGCCAGAATTAGATGAATCCATAGATATTGAAATCAGTCCTGATGAACTGAAAATTGATACTTATCGAGCAAGTGGGGCCGGCGGACAACATGTGAATACAACGGATTCAGCAGTACGTATTACTCACTTACCTACGGGTACGGTAGCAGCTAGCCAAGCGCAACGTTCCCAAATACAAAACCGTGAACAAGCGATGAATATGCTGCGTGCTAAGTTGTACCAACAAGAAGTTGAAAAACAAGAGCAAGAACAAGCAGCTTTACGCGGTGAACAATGGGAAATCGGATGGGGATCGCAAATACGTTCGTATGTTTTTCATCCTTACCAAATGGTCAAAGATCATCGTACGGATCATGAAACCGGCAATACCCAAGCTGTAATGGATGGACAAATTGACGAGTTTATCGATGCCTACTTGAAGATGAAGTTAAACGCAGCAGGTTGAGAAAAGTTAGTGAATTGAAAAGAAATTGTAACTTAGTGAAAACGCACTGAAATATTTACATGCTATAATAATTCGGTATGATTAAAATTGTTTAGGAGAGATAAGCCATGATTGAAATGAAGGATGTAACCAAAAAGTATACGAATGGCACAGCAGCTATCCGTGGACTTTCCATTTCGATTGACCAAGGGGAGTTTGTTTATGTTGTAGGTCCTTCTGGCGCCGGTAAATCAACATTTGTTAAGTTGATGTACCGAGAAGAAAAACCGACAAGTGGCGACCTGCAAGTTGCTGGATATAACTTGATGAAAATCAAAAATCGCGAAATCCCTTATTTGCGACGTGAAATCGGCGTAGTGTTCCAAGACTATAAATTATTAGAAAGAAAAACCGTCTATGAAAATGTAGCGTACGCCATGCAAGTGATTGGACGTCGTCCCAGAGAAATCAAAAAGCGAGTGATGGACGTTTTAGATATGGTTGGTTTAAAACACAAGGCTCGTACATTTCCCAATCAATTGTCTGGTGGAGAACAACAGCGTGTTTCCATCGCTCGAGCTATTGTAAATACGCCTCAAGTGGTTATTGCAGATGAACCAACGGGGAATTTAGACCCTGAAATTTCTTGGGACATTATGAACTTATTAGATCGTATCAATACTCAAGGGACGACTGTCGTGATGGCTACACATAATCGGACGATTGTAAATACAATCCGTCACCGTGTAATTGCTATTGAAAATGGAAAAATCATACGCGACCAAGCGGAAGGAGAGTACGGATACGATGATTAGGAATTTTTTTCAGCATGTTTTAGAAAGTTTAAAAAGTTTGCGTCGTAACGGCTGGATGACGTTTTCGTCTATTACAGCGGTGACTATAACTTTAACCTTATTAGGGGCATTTCTTGTTATTATTTTAAATACGGTAAAATTAGCCCAAGATATGGAAAATAATGTTGAAGTATCTGTCTATGTTAATTACGAGACAGATGAAGAAGGAAAAGAAGAGTTAAGAAACGAGTTGGAAGAAATTCCGCACGTACAATCCATTGATTATTCTAGTAAAGACGAAGAATTAAAACGAGTGCAAAATTCCTATGGAGATTCTTGGGGACTATTTGACCAAGATAATCCACTTCTTGACGTTTTTATTGTCAGTGCTGATGATCCGCAATACGTAGAAGCGATCACTGAAGAAGCTGATGGTATGACAGAGTATGTTCAGGAAGCTTCTTATGGGGAAGACCTTTCTGATAGGATTTTTACTATTGCACAAAACGTACGAACTTGGGGCTTAGTAGGTACAATTATCTTAATTATAGTGGCGATCTTCTTGATTTCTAATACCATTCGCATGACGATTTTAACACGTAAAGAAGAGATTCAAATCATGCGTTTAGTAGGAGCGAAAAATGGTTACATCCGTTGGCCTTTCTTTCTTGAAGGGGGTTGGATTGGTCTTTTAGGCTCAATCATCCCGATTATATTAATGTATACTGGCTATAATAAAGCCTTCGAGTTAGTCAATCCAATCTTAGAACGCTCTCACTATAGCTTGTTAGCGCCCGGTACATTTAATTGGCAAATGAGTCTTTTATTAGCAGTCATAGGGATTGCGATCGGCTCCCTTGGCTCTGCCTTTTCTATGCGCCGCTTCCTAAAATTCTAGCTTTGTTTAAAGCTAAATTTTTAACAATTTCAATTAAGCAAAAAAGCAGTTAGAACTTGGTCTAACTGCTTTTTTCGCGTTGGTTTAATTTTTGTAACGATTATAATTCTTCATGGGTCTTAGGATCTTGACCTGAAACACGGGCATCCTCTTGGTCTAGCGCGATGATTTGTTGTACTTCATCGTTTGTCAATTCAAAATCAAAAAGGGAAAGATTTTGTACTTGTCTAAATGGATTACGTGATAGTGGTAAGGAAAGCACACCTAATTGAAATTCCCAACGTAAAATAATTTGTCCCACGTTTTTATGATATTTTTTAGCTAAATCTACTAATAAAGGCAATTCGGTAACGGGTCTAACCAGTTGAGGGTCAGTGCCCCCTAGTGGACTCCAAGCTTCTGTTAAAATTTGGTTTTTCTTATGATACTCTCGTTGTTCTTTTTGACTAAACAATGGATGCAATTCCAACTGGTTTACCACTGGAAGCACGCCTGTTTCTTTTTTTAATTTTTCTAAATGTTCAGGTAAAAAGTTCGAAACACCAATCGAACGGATAAGACCAAAACGCTGCGCATCAATCATTGCTTGCCATGCTTCTACATATTCATCGCGCTTGGGATTGGGCCAATGAATGAGATAAAGGTCAAAGTAATCGAGCCCAGTCCGATATAATGATTCTTGAATAGCTGAAATAGCTTTACGATATTGGTGAGAACGTCCGGGTAATTTAGAAGCAATTAATAAATCTTTGCGAGCAAGGCTAGATTTTTTGATCGCTTGGCCAAGGGTTCCTTCATTTTCATAATTATACGCTGTATCAAATAGACGATAACCATTTTGCATAGCAGACGTTAGTGTCTGAACACCTGCAGCTCCCTTTAAGCTTGCTGTTCCAAAACCTACTGCTGGTAAGATCGTTCCATCTGTTAATTGAAATGTTGGTATTGCCATTTTGTTACTCCTCCTTATTTTTCTTTATCATCAAGCATAAATAAATGTTTCTTTGGAAACGATTTTATATATTCATAGTAGTTTGAAATTTATCGTAAGTCAATCAATTACAAATGACCATATGTGTGAGTCAATTCAAATTCATGAGAGAAAGGCAGAAAGAAAAATACGGTATGATGTAAAAAGGAGCTTTTTTTTCACTCGTTCTGTTATAATAAAAAACACAGGAAATCGCTTCTGTTGTTAACGCCTGTCACAGTCTAATTTATAAGGGTAGCGGTTTCTTTTTACAGAAGTAGGATTAAGGTTTTTAAGTAGGGCGAAACATGCTAAAATAAAGTCGATCATGCTTTCTCATATCGAATAAAGCGGTGATCTTTTACTGTAAGTTACAATCTTAATAAAGGAGCTTCTAATGAAAAAGAAGATAATAGGACTATTAACTCTTGGTTTTACAATTATCCTTTCTGGCTGTAGTCAGTGGATTGATCAAGGAGAATCTGTCACAGCCGTTGGTTCTTCTGCACTACAACCTTTAGTTGAAACAGTAGCTGAAGAATTCCAACAAGATCGACCTGGACAATTTGTGAACGTCCAAGGTGGTGGTAGTGGAACTGGTTTAAGTCAAGTCCAAACTGGAGCCGTAGATATCGGTAATTCTGATATGTTTGCCGAAGAAAAACATGGTGTGGATGCGAGCCAACTGGTGGACCATCGGGTAGCAGTTATTGGCATTACTCCCGTTGTTAATAAAGAAGTTGGTGTCAATGACTTATCAAAAGAAGAATTGAAAAAAATATTTTTAGGCGAGATCACGAATTGGAAAGAAGTGGGTGGTAATGACCAAGAAATTGTCATTTTAAACCGAGCTTCTGGCAGTGGGACTAGAGATACTTTTGAAAAATGGATCCTTGATGACGCAAACGCGATTTCTTCACAAGAACAAGAATCGAGTGGGATGGTTAGACAGATTGTTAGTGATACGCCAGGAGCCATCAGTTATCTTGCTTTTTCCTATGTGACAGAAGATGTCGATGTATTAACTCTTGATGGCGTTCAACCAACGGATGAAAATGTTACAACCAACGATTGGCCTATTTGGTCTTATGAACACATGTATACAAAAGGTGAGCCTAAGGGGCTAACGAAAGAATTTTTGGATTATATTCTGTCAGAAGAAACACAAGAAAATTTAGTAGGTGAGCTGGGCTATATCCCCGTGTCACAAATGGAAGTGGAAAGAGATGCTAACGGGAACATTGTGGAGTAACTTTGCAATGTCTTCATTAGAATTGACGCTATAACGTTAATCTAAAGTGGAAGTAAGAAACAAGGAGGAAACCTTTTGGAAAGTGTAAAAGAAGAGTTAACCAAAAAATCGAAAAAATCAAAATTGGAACGCAGAGGACGCATCATCAGTTTCTTATGCATCTCTATTATTGTCCTCGTTGTATTATCTATTTTTTATTTTGTTGCAAGTAAAGGACTGGCGACCTTTTTTGTAGACAAGGTCAATGTCTTTAACTTTTTATTTGGTACAGAATGGAGCCCTGGGCAAGTAGGCTCAGATGGTCAACCTATGGTGGGCGCTTTGCCGATGATCGTTGGCTCCTTTTTGGTCACTTTTTTATCCGCGATTGTAGCGACACCATTTGCGATTGGGGCGGCCGTCTTTATGGTAGAAATATCTCCAAAAAACGGCCAGAAAATTTTACAACCTGTTATTGAATTATTAGTCGGTATTCCTTCTGTTGTTTATGGCTTTATCGGCTTGTCTGTTATCGTACCAATAATCCGCGCTATTTTTGGAGGCACAGGTTTTGGTATTTTAGCGGGGACTTTTGTCTTATTTGTTATGATTTTACCCACCGTTACTACAATGACAGTGGATGCTTTACAAGCTGTCCCACGTCATTACCGCGAAGCTTCTTTGGCTTTGGGAGCGACTCGTTGGCAAACGATCTATAAAGTGGTATTACGGGCAGCTATACCAGGTATTTTAACAGCGGTGGTTTTTGGCATGGCACGGGCTTTTGGTGAAGCTTTAGCTATCCAAATGGTTATCGGAAACGCGGCTTTAATGCCAACTAGTTTAGTAACGCCAGCTTCAACACTGACTTCGATTTTGACTATGGGTATCGGAAACACCATTATGGGTACGGTTGAAAATAATGTTCTTTGGTCACTCGCTTTACTTTTACTATTGATGTCGCTAATATTTAACATTATTATCCGACTGATCGGTAAGAAAGGGGCAATGAAATAATGAAAGCAAAACGTTGGGATAAAGTTGCAACAGCTATACTTTACATTATCGCGGCCTTCTTAGTTTTGGTTCTTGCTTTTTTGCTGATTTATATACTGGCTCGAGGAATACCGCATATTTCGTGGGAGTTTTTGACTCAGCCTTCTAAATCTTATCAAGAAGGGGGTGGAATTGGCATTCAACTATTTAACTCTCTTTACTTATTACTTATTACCATGTTAATTAGCCTGCCGATTTCATTAGGGTCAGGAATCTACTTATCGGAATATGCGAAAAAAAATTGGGTGACTGATGTTATACGAACTTCAGTAGAAATATTGAGTTCTTTGCCTTCAGTGGTTGTCGGTTTATTCGGTTTTCTGATTTTTGTCGTGCAGTTTGAATACGGCTTTTCCATTATTTCTGGTGCACTGGCATTAACTTTTTTTAATTTACCACTATTAACGAGAAATATTGAAGAATCGTTAAACGCTATTCATCCCACACAAAGAGAAGCTGGCTTAGCGCTTGGTCTTTCACGCTGGGAAACCGTATTGCACGTCGTGTTACCAGCAGCTACACCAGGTATTTTAAGCGGGGTTATCTTAAGCTCAGGACGAATTTTCGGAGAAGCAGCTGCTTTGATTTATACAGCAGGTCAAAGTGCGCCTGCCTTAGATTTTACCAATTGGAACCCACTGAGTGTTTCGAGTCCGATCGGTTTGTTCCGTCAAGCAGAAACCTTAGCCGTTCATATTTGGAAAATAAATTCAGAAGGAACGATGCCTGATGGAGACGCTGTGTCTGCCGGTGCTTCTGCTGTTTTAATCCTGGCAGTATTACTTTTTAATTTCGGTGCGCGCGCTGCAGGTAAGAAGTTATATAAAAGGTTAACTTCTGCTTCATAGGTTATTTTATTAGTTTTTAGCTAAGGAGTTTAAGCCATTATGGAAGAGTATAATTTACGAGATAGAAATATATTTGAAATGAAAGACCGTGACGTTATTTTGAATACGCAAGATTTACATGTTTGGTATGGAAATAACGAAGCGATTAAGGGCATCGATCTTGAATTTGAAAAAAATAAAATTACCGCTTTAATTGGCCCATCTGGCTGTGGTAAATCAACGTATTTACGTTCATTGAATCGTATGAACGATGAAATTGCGAATACGAAGGTAAGTGGCAAAATCATGTATAAAGATGTCGATCTGAATTCAAAAGACGTCGATGTTTATGAGATGAGGAAACGAATTGGGATGGTTTTTCAACAACCGAATCCTTTTAGTAAGTCTATCTATGAAAACATTACGTTCGCACTTGAACGTCACGGTGAAAAAGATAAGAAAAAGTTAGATGAAATCGTCGAAACAAGTTTAAAACAAGCGGCTTTATGGGATCAGGTCAAAGATTCATTGCATAAAAGTGCCTTGGCCTTATCTGGCGGCCAACAACAACGTTTGTGTATTGCACGGGCGATTGCGATGAAACCAGACATTTTGTTGTTAGATGAGCCAGCTAGTGCCCTAGATCCTATCTCGACGGGCGCGGTCGAAGAAACGCTCAGTCAACTCAAAGAAAATTATTCGATTATTATTGTGACTCATAATATGCAACAAGCAGCCCGTATTAGTGACTACACGGCTTTCTTTTATTTAGGGAATGCACTGGAATACGATGTGACACGAAAAGTCTTTACTCGACCAAAAATAAAAGCTACAGAAGACTATGTCTCTGGGCACTTTGGTTAGCAAAAAAGAAAGGATAGAATAATGGCAGAAACAATTATAACAACCAAAGACCTGCATCTTTATTACGGACAAAATGAAGCCTTAAAAGGCATCGATCTTACGCTTAATGAAGGCGAGATCACCGCTTTAATCGGACCTTCCGGTTGTGGGAAATCTACTTTTTTGCGTTGTTTAAATCGTATGAACGATTTGATTCCTAATGTAACAACCACGGGCCGTATTATTTATAAAGGGCAAGATATTTATGGGCCCAACACAGATATTGTGGATTTAAGAAAAGAAATTGGCATGGTCTTTCAACAGCCCAACCCGTTTCCTTTTTCCGTTTATGAAAATATTACTTATGGCTTAAAGTTAAAAGGAATAAAAGATGAAAAAGAATTGGACCAAATTGTGGAAGAAAGTTTAAAAGCAGCTTCGGTTTGGGATGATGTCAAAGACAAACTAAATGAGAGTGCTTTAGCTCTTTCTGGAGGGCAACAACAACGTGTTTGTATTGCGCGTGTTTTAGCCATAAATCCTGATATTATCTTGCTAGATGAGCCTACTAGTGCATTAGATCCGATATCTTCTGGTAAAATCGAAAATACTTTGACGGAGTTAAAAGACAAATATACGATGGTCATCGTTACGCATAATATGTCGCAAGCCTCTAGAATTTCAGATAAGACCGCTTTTTTTCTAAGTGGAGATTTGATTGAATTCAATCAAACACGAAACATCTTTTTATATCCTCAAGAAAAACAGACGGACGATTATATTTCTGGTAGGTTTGGTTAGAATTTTGTAAAATAAAATAGGAAAGGGTGAGAATACTATGTTACGTTCCCAGTTTGAAGAAGAATTATTGAATTTGCATAACCAGTTTTATGAGATGGGGATGTTAGTCAGTAGCGCCGTTGATAAATCGGTGACATCCTACATTACTCACGATAAACAAGCGGCTAAAGAAGTTATCGAGCGCGATGAGCAAGTCAACGAACATGAAGTGAAGTTGGAAAAGCAAAGTTTTGAGATGATTGCTTTACAACAACCAGTGACGACTGATCTACGTACGATTATTACAGTGATGAAAGCTAGTTCTGATTTAGAACGTATGGGAGACCACGCAGTCTCCATTGCTAAATCAACGATTCGAGTCAAAGGAACGACACGTATTGCTGAAATAGAAACAACCATTTCTGACATGTCGAATTATGTTAAAAAAATGGTAGATAATGTCTTGATTGCTTATGTTAAGACGGACGAAGAAGATGCCAGAATGATTGCAAAAATGGACAAACAAGTCAATCAATATTACAATGAGATTTATTCAAATACAATTAAGTTCATGCAAGACCATCCCGAGACGGTAGTCAGCGGAACAGACTATTTAAATGTCGCCCAATATTTGGAGCGTATTGGTGATTATGTAACGAATATTTGCGAATGGATTGTTTATTTAGCTACCGGTAAAATTACTGAGTTAAATTCAAACCGTCAAATGGATGAATAATAAGTAGCCGATTCTATTAAAGAGTCGGCTTTTTTCATTATTTAAAAATTTGGTACTTAAGACCTATGATAATTTTAAGAAAAAAAGGCATAATGATAATGTAAGGAAAAACTTTTTAAGGAGGCAATTTCCATGAATGAAAGACAACGTATTATGGATCTAGTAAAAAAAGGTGTACTTTCTACAGATGAAGCCTTGGATTTGCTAGAAGAAGCGGCAAAGGAAAAAGATGAAGCCCAAATTCAAAAAGAAGGCGCTAAATTAAACGCACAAAAACAAGCAGAACAACAAACGGACACAGAAGAAACATTTGAACAAGCTACCAAAGAAAAAAATGAGGAAAATAAGAAACATTTAGAAGATATTTTAGATGAATTAGCGACTAACGCGAATAAAGCTTCTGCTGAGCTGGACGAAGTCAATGCTGAAATTAAAGGTATTAAAGAAGAAATCGAGGAAAAGCGGGAAAAATTGATGCAAATCGATACCCAAGAAGAACTCGATGAAGTCAACGCAGAAGGCCAGACCAGACGCGAAGAGTTAAGAGATGAAATCAGTGACTTGCAAAATTCTTTAAATGAGTTGACCAGTGAACGTAGTCGCTTAGAAGAAAAACTAAAAACCATCCGCAAAGATCAATGGAACCAAACCAAAGAAAAGTGGAATGAAAAGATAGATCTTCCCGATGATTGGAAAGAACAAGCTGGAGAAACATGGAATCAATTCGGTGGCAAAATGGCTGAAGCTGGAAATCACTTAGGAGACTTTTTAAAGAAAACTTTTGATAATGTTTCAGATACGGTGAATGAAAATGTAGAATGGAAAGATATTAATCTTCATGTACCCGGTGTTTCAACGACTAAATTTGAAAAAACGTTTGAGTTTCCTCAAACAGGTGCTAGTATTCTTGATATAAAAGTCGCCAATGGTAGTATGACGTTTAATATGTGGGATGAGCCTGATATCAGGATTGATGCTAAAATTAAACTATACGGGAAAATGGATGCTGCTACACCTGAAGAAGCATTTGAACAACGGAGCCAAATTATTGAAGATGAAGAACATTTATCGTTCCAAGTCCCCAACAAACGTATTCGCTGTGATTTAGTATTTAACTTACCAAGACGGATTTATGATCATATTTCAGTTAAATCACTAAATGGGGCCATTAATATTAATGAACTAGATGTAAAAGATATTTATCTAAAAACCACGAACGGTCAAATAGATATTGATTCCATTAACGCAACAATGTTAGAAATTGAAGGCGTACATGGCGCAATCAATGTAGCCAAGGGGTCGATCATTGATTCAGTGATTGAAACGGTTAATGGGAATGTAACGATGAGCGCTACTCCACAAAATATTGGTATTTCTATTGTGAACGGAGATATTCGTCTAACCATGAGTGAAACGAAAGTGAATCGTTTAGACGCTCATTCAGTGAATGGGAATATCAAAGTAGCATTTCCTCCGCAATTAGGTTTAGAAGCGACTGCTAAAACAAGCCTAGGTACGATTAATAGTCGTTTAACTGATTACGAAGTGGTACGACAAAAAGACGAACGTACCAATCAATTATTACATCTTCGTCGTAAACAGGAAGATATAGCTCAAGTTGACTTATCTACTACGACAGGAAATATTTATTTGAAAGATTCAGATAAATAAGTGTAAAATAGAATTGAAGAGAATTATTTAAGGCATAGGTGGTGACAGTATGAAAAAGAAATTAACAAAATCCAGAAGTAATGTGGTATTAACAGGTACATTGGCAGGAATTGCAGAATATTTTAGTATTGATTCAACCATCGTTCGTATTATTTACGTCTTTATCACGTTGATGGGAATCGGATCCCCCGTTTTCTTATACATTGTATTAGCTTTGATCATCCCGGGAGATCATTCTAAACATGGGAGGAGCTACTCCCGTACAAATTACGGAAACCAACAACGACAACGTAAAGAGGCAGAGAAAGTGGACGAAGATGACTGGAGTGATTTTTAGTGAGCTATTTTGAGCGACTTATCGTAAATATGCTGACGTTTATCAGCTTATCGGTATTGCTGCCGCAAATGGTTCATGTCGAAAGTTTTTTGACCGCTCTTCTTGCGAGTTTTGTCTTGTCCATTTTAAACGCCATTGTTAAACCAATTTTGACACTCTTATCATTGCCTCTAACCATTTTAACTTTAGGTCTTTTTAGTTTTTTGATCAATGCGATCATGTTACAAATGACCTCCAGTTTGGTAGGGGCGTCTAATTTTGGTTTTTCCTCATTTGGCGCTTCCTTATTGGTCGCAGTTATTATGTCGGTAGTGAATCTGATTGTAACTGATCATAACATGCGTAAGTATATGGAATAACAATGACCGTTTATTTGAGCTCATTTTTCAAATAAACGGTCATTTTTTATAATTTTTAAGTAAGTGATTGCAAAAGCGTAAGAGACTAGGGAATTTCTATGAAAAAATGAATCATTTACTTCACAAGAAGATACTGGAAATTTTTTCTTTTCTAGTATCTTTTTACTTTCAATGATAAAATAGAAAAGAAAATAAGGTTAGAAAAGAGGAAAGCCAAATGGCAGAAACCGTAAAAGCTGGCGAATTAGCCAAAGCTTTAGATTTAGAAATTGTTAGCGGTGATGAACAAGCCTTGTCGCGTGAAATTATTACAGGCGATGTTTCTCGGCCGGGTCTTGAATTAACAGGTTATTTTAATTATTATTCTCATGACCGTTTACAACTTTTTGGTAGTAAAGAGATCACTTTTGCGCGCCGTATGATGTCTGAAGAACGTTTGATCATTATGCGTCGTTTATGTGCAGAAGACACACCAGGTTTTATCATCTCAAGAGGATTAGAAGTTCCTGAAGAGATGCTTACAACCTGTGCTGAAAATCAGTTACCTATCTTACGTTCTAAAATCACGACATCTCGTTTATCAGGGCAAATTTCAAGTTATCTAGATGGCCGATTGGCTGCTAGAGAAAATGTACATGGCGTTCTAGTTGACGTCTATGGACTGGGCGTTTTACTTCAAGGCGATAGTGGTATCGGGAAAAGTGAAACTGCCCTTGAATTGATCAAAAGAGGTCATCGTTTGATTGCTGATGATCGGGTAGACATTTATAAACAAGATGAATTAACTTTAATTGGAGAACCACCACAAATCCTTGAGCATTTAATTGAGATTCGAGGTATTGGCATTATTGATGTTATGCATTTGTTTGGCGCTAGTGCAGTTCGTGGGAAAATGCAAATCCAATTAGCTGTTTATTTAGAAGGCTGGGAAAAGGATAAAAAGTATGACCGTTTAGGGTCTTCAGGTGAGACAGTGAAATTAAATGACGTAACGATTCCTCAAATTAAAATTCCTGTTAAAACAGGACGTAACCTTTCGATTATTATTGAAGTTGCGGCAATGAATTTCCGGGCTAAAACGATGGGATACGACGCAACTAAATCCTTTGAAGACAGACTGACACGTCTGATTGAGGAAAATTCTGACTTATAGAAAAGAGGAAAATAAATGACAGAAGGGATTAGCCGAACAGCATTTGAAATTTTTGGTATCGACATCTATTGGTATGCGATCATTATTATTTCTGGTGTCGTCATTGCGATGTGGCTAAGTTCTAGAGAAGCTGTACGTGTCGGTTTAAAAGAAGATGATGTGACAGATTTTATGTTAGCTGGCCTGCCAATCGCTTTTATCGGCGCGCGCCTTTATTATGTTTTATTCAATATCCAACCGTACTTGAGCGATCCAATCCAAATATTTAACTTACGTTCCGGTGGCTTGGCAATATATGGCGGGTTAATTGCAGGAGGCTTGTGGTTGTTGTTCTTTTGTCAAAGAAATTTCATCCCGACTTGGCTATTTTTAGATATCGCTGCTCCTAGTGTACTTATCGCACAAGCGATTGGACGGTGGGGAAATTTTATGAATCAGGAAGCCTATGGGCCTGTGACGACGAAAAACTTCTTAGAAAATCTGCACATCCCTGATTTTATCGTTGAAAATGTTTATATTGATGGCGTTTATCGACAACCAACTTTCTTATACGAATCTGTTTGGAGCGCGTTAGGTTTTATTCTACTCATCTTTTTACGTAGGAAAAAAGGTTTATTAAAAGAAGGCGAAGTCGCGTTAGGCTATGTGATATGGTACAGCTTTGGTCGGTTTTTTGTTGAAGGATTACGTACGGATAGTTTATATTTATTTGGTGGCATCCGTGTTTCACAACTACTTTCACTAGTCTTATTTTTGGGTGGCTGGTTTATCCTAATATGGCGTCGTAAAAAAACGGATCGATTAAGAGACTACGATCGCACCCAAGGGAAAGATCAATATGTCATCTAATAAGCTTTAAAGCTAAAACTATGATAAAATTTGAATCAGTTCGTTGCAAAAGAATTTAAGGAGGTTTCATTATTGAAACAAAAAATTACCGTGTTAGGTCCCGGGTCATGGGGCACTACTTTAGCTCAAGTTTTATCCGAAAATGGGCATGATGTTAATTTATGGGGAGATAATCCCGCACAAATTGATGAAATTAATACTTATCACACCAATCGGCATTATTTACCAGATTTAAAAATACCGGAAAACATTAAGGGGCAAAAAGATCTGGAAACCGCCGTTAAGGACGCAGACGCCATACTTTTGGTGGTACCAACTAAAGCAGTGCGCAGCGTAACTAAACAATTAGCTAGTATTGTTAAAAATAAACCTTATATTATTCATGCGTCTAAGGGATTAGAACAAGGATCTTATAAGCGCATTTCCGAGGTCATTAATGAAGAACTTCCTGCAGAAAAAAGGAAAGGACTTGTTGTTTTATCAGGTCCTAGTCATGCTGAAGAAGTAGCCGTTCATGATATCACGACCATTACGGCCGCAAGTCCTGACAGTGAAGCAGCAAAATATGTGCAGCAAGCTTTCATGAATAAATATTTGCGTATTTACACGAATAACGATGTTGTTGGTGTTGAAACAGGAGCTGCTCTGAAAAATATTATCGCTATCGGTTCAGGCGCCATTGCTGGGCTTGGTTTTGGTGATAATGCTAAAGCGGCTATTATGACACGAGGCTTGGCAGAAATTAGTCGCTTAGGAGTAGCCATGGGCGCCCAACCACTGACATTTAGCGGTTTAAGTGGCGTAGGTGATTTGATTGTTACTTGTACAAGTGTTCATTCACGTAATTGGCGCGCCGGCAATATGCTAGGTAAAGGGCAAAAATTACAAGATATTGTGGATAATATGGGAATGGTTATAGAAGGTGTTTCAACTACAAAGGCAGCAACGGAACTTGCTGAACACTTAGGCGTAGAAATGCCTATAACCGAGACGATTTATCAAGTGCTTTATGAAGACAAAGATATTGACCAAGCCGCTAAAGATATCATGATGCGTGATGGTAAAGTGGAAAATGAATTTTCTTAAAAAAGCAGTATAAAAGGAGATTTTTTGATGAAAGTAAAAAAAGCGGTTATTCCAGCAGCGGGGTTAGGTACACGTTTTTTACCAGCAACCAAAGCAATGGCTAAAGAAATGCTACCTATTGTTGATAAACCAACGATTCAATTTATTGTGGAAGAAGCGCTAAATTCAGGAATTGAAGATATTTTGATTGTGACTGGCAAAGGCAAACGTCCCATTGAAGACCATTTTGATGCCAATTTAGAGTTGGAAATGAGTTTAAGAGAAAAAGGAAAGGACGACTTGTTAAAATTAGTGGAAGAAACCACCGATGTCAACCTTCATTTCATTCGACAATCCCATCCGAAAGGGCTAGGTCATGCGGTTTTGCAAGCAAAGGCTTTTGTAGGCAATGAACCCTTTGTCGTGATGCTAGGAGACGATCTTATGAAAAGTCAGACGCCGCTAAGTAAACAATTAATAGAAGATTACGAAAAAACACATGCTTCTACGATCGCAGTGATGGATGTCCCTCATGAAGATACATCTAAATATGGTATCATAAACCCTGAAGGAGAAGTAGAGAAAGGCCTTTATAACGTCAATAGTTTTGTTGAAAAACCTGAACCAGAAGTAGCCCCAAGTGATTTGGCGATTATCGGACGTTATTTATTGACACCAGAAATTTTTACGATTTTGGAAAACCTAGCGCCTGGTGCAGGTGATGAGATACAGTTGACGGATGCCATTGATATTCTGAACAAAACACAACGCGTGTTTGCGCGTGAATTTAAAGGCCAACGTTTTGACGTTGGTGATAAATTCGGTTTTATGCGCACCAGTATTGACTATGGCCTTGTTCATCCCCAAATTAAAGATGATTTGGCAGAATACATTATTGAGCTGGGAAAAGAGCTTAGCCAAAAAAAGCAATCGAACAAAACAACAGCCAACAAAGCAGAATCAAAAAACAATAAGGAGAAAAAATGATAGCTAACAGCACAATTATTGCAATGGCTGCATCATCTATTATTTTAATCGGTTTTTTGATCGGAATATTTTGGATTTTGCGTAAGAAAGTGGGAATAAAGTTTGTTCCATTAGCAATTGGCGCTGTTTTTTTTGTTATTTTTGCACTAGTGTTAGAACAAAATTTGCATGGCGTGATTTTGCAGCCCAACGCTCAAGGTCAAATTCCATTAATGATCAATCATCCCTTTGTCTACATTATTTATGGCATTTTTGCAGCTGGGATTTTTGAAGAAACCGCAAGATTAGTCGCATTTATTCTCTTAAAAAAAAGCTATTCTAACTTTTCTAGCGGATTTGCTTACGGCTTAGGCCATGGTGGAATGGAAGCGTTGGTTATCGGCGGGGGCTCTTTGCTTAGTAATTTGGTGATTAGCCTTTTGCTAAGTGATCCTAACACAGAGTTAGCTCAAGAGTTACCCCAAAGTGTGATCCAAACTTTACAAAACGCTCCCTCGAGTGACTTTTTTCTAGTCGTGGTAGAACGAATCCCTGCACTATTTGTACAAATTTGTTTATCACTACTAGTATGGATCGCAGTCAATAATAGTCAGAAGTTCTGGCTCTTTCCGTTGAGTATTTTGTTACATGCACTTATTGATTTGCCAAGTGCTATGGCACAAGTAGGCTTTTTAACTAATGTTGCCGTTGTCTATAGTTTATTGTATGTAATGGCTATTGCTTTGATCCTTTTTACCGTACAAGTAGTCAAACGTAATAAACTAGATCCTCTTAAGAAGGTTACTTAAAGCAAAACTCACTTATTATTGTAAAATGCAACACTTAAAACGACTAAATGTAAAATTTATTGAGGTTTATAGTGGTGAAGAAAAAGAGGCCGTTGTTTGTCATTAGACTGTGATAGCTACTAATGAAATTAGGAAAACTAGGGTAAGATCAGGAAAGTGACCCTAGAAATCGGGAAACTAGGGTAGGATTCGAAAAGTGACCCTAGAAATTGGAAAACTAGGGTAGGATTAGAGAAGTAGCTCTAGAAATTGGGGGAACTAAAGTAAGAACAGAAGTTGTTCCCCTACCTTTTCAAATATGGGGAGCTAATTCGTATTCAATTTAAAACGATTATTATTTGTTTTAAAATTTTGAAAATGATATGCTTATATATATTAAAGAATACGAAAGGGGTTTTGGTATGACTGCTGGAGGTATTGCTGGTTTAATTGCCGCTATTGCATTTGCAGTGCTAGTTATCTTTCTGGTAAAATTATTGCTGAAAGTGGAAAAGACGGTAGCTTCCGTTGAAAAAACAGTAACAGAAGCGAACAATACAATAGAAGTAGTAACAAAAGATGTAGATTTACTTTCACGAGAAGTGGAAGGGCTACTTACAAAAAGCAACGAACTATTTTCAGATGTAAATAAAAAAGTTGCTACGATCGATCCATTATTTACTGCGATTGCTGATTTAAGTAGCAGTATTTCAGAGCTGAATGCTTCTGGAAAAAATCTTGTCTCAAGAATTGGTGATTTAGGAAAAACAACAGCACAAGCGACAGTTGCTGGAAAAGTAGGACAAACTGCAATGAAGTTTTTTAAACAACGTAATAAAGAAGAATAATTGGAGGGATCCTTATGGGAAAAAAAGATGGATTTTTATTAGGTGCCGTAGTTGGGGGAACAGCTGCTGCTGTGACAGCTTTGTTATTAGCTCCTGAATCAGGTAAAGAGTTGCGCGATAAGCTGGGCAAACAAGTGGATCATGCTTTAGATGCAGCGTCAGATTACACCGATATCGCAAAAGATAAAGGCGAAGGTTTAACTGATTTGGCCAAAGAAAAAGCGGATGAACTTAGCAAGCAAGCTAGTGATCTTGCAGATTCAATGAAAAGTAAAACAAAAGATACCGCAGAAGATGTTAAAGACACGGTAACAGATTCAGCTTCAGATTATGCGGATCTAGCAAGCGATATGGCAGAAGATGCAAAAGATACTGCTGAAGATGTCTCTGACGAAGTACAAGATACCGCAGAAGATATCGTGATTGATGTCAAAGATACTTCCGATTCTGTTAAAGACACGGTAGCCCAAGGCGCCGCTGAAGGAAGTTCAATTGCTCAAGAAGCTAAAGACCAAGCTGACAGTGTGACTGAAGAAACAAAAGATAACCTAGCTGCTGAAAATGAAGATATCAAGGAAGATTTTGATGATTCGGTCGAAGACTTGAAAGATGAAGTCGAAAAAAATAACCCCGGCGAAGAAGAATAAAATAAAAAATCCGAGTAAGGCGGTAAGTTCATCGCTTCGCTCGGATTTTTTGATTTATAGAAGTAAAAATAATAAGAAAAAACGTTATCCAAAATTAAAAATGGATAACGTTTTTTCTTATTTTCAAATTATTTATTCAATGACTTGTAACTCTTTGCTAGTTTTTGTAAATGGTTGGCAACCATCTGCGGTAACGTAGACACAATCTTCGATACGTACGCCCACTTGTCCTGGTAGATAAATCCCAGGTTCGATTGAGAAACACATTCCTTCTTCGAGTACAAGATCATTACCAGCAACTAAAGAAGGGTATTCGTGGATTGTCGTACCAATACCATGACCTAAACGATGATTAAATGCATCGCCATAGCCATAATTTTCAATGACTTCGCGCGCAATGCGATCTAACCCACTAGCTGTCATACCTGGTTTTACAGCTTCTTGCGCAGCAAGTTGCGCTTCTAAAACAATATTGTAAATTTCACGTTGAAAAGCGGTAGGCTCTTTAAATGCAACAGTTCGCGTGGCATCACTACAATACCCTTGCCAAATAACACCTAAATCAAATAAAGTGAAATGATTTTTTTGAACAGGATCATCTCCTGGAGTACCATGCGGATTTGCAGCTTTAGCACCTGCTAAAACTTCTGTATCAAAAGACATTTTAGCGACACCTTTACGTTTTAATTGATACTCAATTTCAGCGATAATTTCAGCTTCTGTCGCGCCTTCTTTAATGGCAGAAAAACCAACTTCAAAAGCAACATCTGCCCAATCTCCAGCTTCGATTAATGTATTGATCTCTTCTGGCGTTTTACGCAATTGCATTTGTTCAATAACCGGCGTTAAATTTTTGGAAAAGTTGGTTTTCGGAAAATAAGCAGCAAAAACCTCAAAATGATCCAAACTTAAGGAAGATTTTTCAATAGTGATATCTGCTGGATTGCCATAACGCTCATGAATTTCAGCAGCCATCATTTTCCATGGATCTTGGGAGTCTTGATATCCAATAACATCATATTCCCATGGGCTTTCTTTAGCTGCTTGTGCATCTAAAGCAGGAGTAAATAAAAATGGATCTTTATCAACAGAAAAAAATAAAGCCAAAATTCGTTCATGAGGGTCACTTGCAAAGCCTGTAAAATAAGCTACCGTATTAGGATCTGTAATATAAGCGAGATCTGTTCCGTTTTCTTTCATCCATTCCGTTAGTTCCTTTATCTTTTCATGATTCATAAGAGTCCTTCTTTCTAACTGTTCTATTCTTATTTTAGCATTGTTGCGGAATAATTTCTAAAATTTGTTTAAGAAAAAAGCATTTTCATGAAAATGAAGTAAAACGGTTGCACCTAGTTATGAAATTTGCTATTCTAGAAAAGAAATGAAAAGAAGATTTTCAGAAAATAAAAAAACGATAGGAGTCTTAAAAATGGAAAAACAAACCATTACGATTTATGATGTAGCACGTGAAGCCAATGTTTCAATGGCAACGGTATCTCGTGTTGTTAATGGGAATCCAAATGTGAAACCAGCAACACGTAAAAAAGTTTTAGAGGTGATTGATCATCTTGATTACAGGCCAAACGCCGTGGCTCGTGGTTTAGCTAGCAAGAAAACAACAACAATTGGTGTTATTATCCCGGATGTCAGCAATATGTTCTTTTCTTCTCTAGCAAGAGGAATTGATGATGTTGCTACAATGTATAAATATAATATTATTTTGGCCAACTCAGATGGCGATAGTGCCAAAGAAGTTCAAGTGTTAAATAATTTATTAGCTAAACAAGTGGATGGCATTATTTTCATGGGTCATCGTATCACAGACGAAGTTCGGGGCGAGTTTTCGCGTTCAAAAACCCCAGTCGTTCTAGCAGGTTCAATTGATCCAGATGAACAAGTAGGTAGCGTGAATATCGACTATACAGAAGCAACAAGAGAGTCAGTTTCCCTTTTGGCCCAAAACGGTCACGAAAAAATTGCTTTTATCAGTGGCGCGCTAATTGATGCAATTAATGGTCAAAATCGTTTGTCGGGTTATAAAGAAGCACTTAAAGAAAATAACTTAGAATACAATGAAGGTTTGATTTTTGAATCTCCTTATGATTTTAAAGACGGGTTAGCTTTGGTTGATCGTGTCTTAAATAGTGGGGCAACAGCTGCTTATGTTACTGACGATGAGTTAGCGATCGGAGTTTTAGATGGGTTATATGACCAAGGTATAAATGTTCCGGAAGATTTCGAAATTATCACTAGTAACAACTCACTATTGACCGACGTCGCTCGTCCACGTTTAACAAGCGTTGCACAACCACTTTATGACATTGGTGCCGTAGCTATGAGATTATTAACAAAATTAATGAATAAAGAAGAAATCGAGCAAAAAACCATCGTACTACCGTCTAGCATCATGGAAAAAGGCTCAACTAAATAAATATTAAAATAACTGAATAACAAGAAAAACGTCTCAGATTCTGAGGCGTTTTTTTGTTATTCAGATAATTAAAACTACGGTCAATGACAAAACAAAGGGCTAGAAAAAAATAACCTCATAAGAATGACAAACTAATGAGGCTAATCGGAGCTAAGCACGTAAGAATATGAAACTAGTGAGGTTAGCCCAGTCTAAGCACGTAAGAATGGCAAAGCTATGAGCTTAAATGAAGAAAAGGGGGCGAAAAAGTCGATTTAAGAGGGAATAAGCTCATAGAAAGACAAAAACAGTGAGCTAAAAATGAAATAAGCACGTAAGAATAACAAACTAATGAGGTTAATTAGAGTTAAGCACGTAAGAATGGCAAAGCTATGTGCTTAAACGAAGAGAAGGGACAAAAAAAGCCGATTTAAGATAGCTTAAGCGCATAAAAACGACAAAGTATTGATGTAAAGCTTTGTTAAGCACGCTATTTTTGAAATGTGGCGGGTTTAATTTCATCTTTTATCACAAAATTTAGTTTTTTCCAAATAAATACATAACAACGAAAAGCTATATTGTAAACCCAAGTTAAACCCAGTGAATACACCAAAATAAATAAGGATCAAGAAAGGCTCGTAAGCTTCCCTTGATCCTTATTTTATTTATTCATCATCACTATCGTCGGCATCCTCATCGTCACTACTGCTTCCGGAATCTCCATTTTGCCAGTAATCTTCATAGTTCTTTTTGGTACCGCCAATACCAAATTGGAAACTTGCATCAGGAGGTGTTCCTTTAGCCCAGTAAGAATCTGTCGTATCGTTAGGAACTCTCATTGTTGAACCATCTACGTCGACGGTATCGTCATCGTCTACTTTAGTACCTGTAAATTCTGATACTTCTTCTTCTTTGACATCATCGTCTAACTCGAAATCTTCATCAGTACCTAGGCTATCTGGATTGGCTTGATAAATCGAGTTAGCCAATTGAGACATATACTGAGCGGTACGTTTGCTAGCATCGCGATCAGTTCCTTTATTATCTTCGCGGCCTGACCAACTACTTAATGTAGCTTTAGGTGTGGAAACAACGAGCCATGAATCTTTATAATCATCGGTGGTTCCTGTTTTGCCTACCCAATCAGCATTTGCTAGGTCATAGTTTAAATTGCTGACATCAGACTTAAATTCGGTCGTATGTCCACTGTCAATAACACCACGCATTAAGTCATTCATAATAGAAGCTGCTTGTTTTGAATAAACACGTTCAGGATCTTCTTTATGTTTATATATGGCGTCACCGCTTGAGTCAGTGATTGATTCAATTAAATAACCTTCTTGATAAACACCGTCATTTGCTAACGCTTGGAACCCATTTGTTTGCGCTAAGGTTGTTATTTCAGGCACACCAGACGATGCTGATTCATAGGTCCAAGCATCAGAGCCTGGATAATTCATTTTCTTCAAATAATTATCATAAACAAAAGAACTGTCGTCTTTTTCATCTAAAATGTCTTGATATAAATGGTAACTAGCAATGTTACTAGAATATTCAAGGGATTCACGAATTGTTTGGAAGGTCTTTGTTCCTTTATTTGTCGCATTAACAATTGAATCGCCTTTATTTTCTCCTTCTTGCCAGTCTGTAGGATAATCTGAAACGCGTGATTCAGTACCAACTAAACCTTGGTCAATCGCTGGTCCGTAAACTAATGCTGGTTTGATAGCTGAACCAGCTTGTCTGGTAGCATTAAACGCATGGTTAAATTGATTGTCTTCATAATCTCGTCCGCCGACGAATCCTAGAATTTTCCCTGTTTCATTATCCATGTAAACATTACCTACTTCGACTTGGTTATTGTTATCCAATAAATAGCCGTAATTTTCGGCCGTATCTTGCATAGCGTCATAAACATCTTCATCGATAGTGGTATTCACTGTATAGCCACCATTCGCTAATTTTTGTTGCGCTTCTTGCATATAGTTCTGGCGCGTTTCTTCTTCAGCGAAATCTTCAGCGCTAATATTGTCCTCATTAGCCAATTGTCTAGCGATAATTTCTAAAGCTTCGTTCATTACGGTATTATATAAAAAGCCCTGTTCGTTATTATCTTCGGAATCAGAATCTTCTTGTGCTTGGAAATCATCCGTTAAGTCGTAATCTTTAGCTTCTTCATAATCTTCTTTTGAAATATCATGGTTACGATACATACTAAATAAGACATAATTTTTACGTTCTAAGCCAGGCTCTAGATCTTCTTGTAAATCCCCTGAATTTGTATAGGGACTATAACTGATCGGGCTTTGTGGTAAGCCAGCAATAAAGGCAGATTGTGGTAAGTTTAGGTCATTGGCGTTCTTACCAAATATTCCTTGAGCAGCTTCTTGCGCTCCGGCAATATTTTTGCCTTGATTATTCCGACCAAAAGGGGAAACATTTAGATACATTGTAATAATTTCATCTTTAGAAAAATTCTTTTCTACTTGATTTGCCAATAAAATTTCGTTGGCCTTACGTTTGAAAGTAACTTCATCGGACAAAATCTGTTGCTTTACGATTTGTTGCGTTAAGGTTGACCCGCCACTTGAGCCAGCTCCTGTTACTTCTGAAGCAAGCGCCCGGACTACTGCTTTGGGAACAACCCCATTATGTTGGTAGAAATCTTCATCTTCAGTAGCAACGACCGCTTTTTTCAATGTATCAGAGATTTGATCTGAGCCGACGCTTCTACGTTGGACATCAGAATTAATCGTTGCAATATTACTTCCATCTTCATAGGCTAAATGAGAAGTTTCATCAACATCTTCTAAATCTGCTTCTAAGTCTTCTTTGCTAGGCGTATCCGTATCCTCTACTAAATAAGCGAAATAGCCTGTGCCTATTCCTACGCCAAGAGCGCCTAATAGAAATACGAGACAAACAGCAACTAGTAGTAGTGACTGAATGACTCTTATTACGACGTGGAAATAAAACCAGCCGGAATTTTTCTGTTGTTTTGTCTTTTTTGAATCTTTTTTTTGCTGCGACAAACTCGTCACCTCATTTATTTTTACTTCTGTATGATTATAGCAAAAAAAATTCCACTTGAATAGTTTGAGTGAAAACTAAGGCTTTCTTTTAATGAATTTTTCAGTTATTATTGCAATGAGTCTATTTTATAAGGAGGAAAAGCCATGCAATCAGACTTTTTTCAAGAATTAAAACAGCGTGGTCTCGTTCAACAGACAACAGACGAAAAAGCGTTAGAAAGTCAATTAAATGAAGAGTCTGTCAGATTATATGTAGGATTTGATCCCACCGCAGATAGTCTACATATTGGACACTTACTACCGATTTTGATGCTGCGCCGTTTCCAACAAAACGGTCATATTCCAATCGCTTTGGTCGGCGGCGGCACAGGGATGATTGGCGATCCCTCATTTAAAGATCAAGAAAGACAGCTAAATCCTTTAGATACTGTCCAAAACTGGTCTGATAATATTAAACAACAGCTATCTCAGTTTATTGATTTTGAAAATGAAAAAAATCCTGCGATTGTCGCTAATAATTATGAATGGTTAGGCGAAATAACTTTAATTGATTTTTTACGAGATGTAGGTAAAAACTTTACCATTAATTATATGATGAATAAAGAAAGCGTAAAACGTCGTATTGAAGCGGGGATTTCATATACTGAATTTGCCTACCAATTATTGCAAGCTTATGACTTTTTAAAATTATATCAAAAATATGGTTGCTTGTTACAATTAGGGGGCAGTGATCAATGGGGGAATATTACCTCAGGCATTGAGTTATTGCATCGTGAAGAAGGCGTACAAGGTTTTGGTTTGACGATACCATTAATTACCCAAGCGGATGGGAAAAAGTTTGGTAAAACAGAAGGCAACGCGATTTGGTTAGATGCCGACAAAACAAGCCCTTATGAATTTTATCAATTTTGGTTAAATACAGATGATCGCGATGCGGTCAGGTTCTTGAAATATTTTACTTTCTTTAGTTTAGATGAAATTGATCAAATCGAAGAAGAATTTACGCAAGCGCCGGAAACACGCCTAGCGCAAAAAGCATTGGCGAAAGACGTGACCACTTTAGTTCATGGCAAAAAAGCCTATGAACAAGCGAAACGTATTTCAGAAGCGTTATTTAGTGGTTCGATTAAAGAATTAAACACAGAAGAATTAGAGCAAGCTTTCAGTGGCGTGCCAGCTTATGAAGTTCAGGCTGAAGATTCCTTGAATTTAGTAGAAATATTAATAGCAGCTAATATTGAATCTTCTAAGCGTCAAGCAAGGGAAGATATTAAAAATGGGGCGATCTATCTTAATGGGGATCGTCTGCAAGATACGAACTACGAAATTGGCGAAATGGATAAATTAGGTGGCACAACGACGGTTATCCGACGCGGTAAAAAAAGATATTTCTTACTACGTTTTTAATACAAGGTAAAATCATAATCACAAGAGACTCGCTTTCTTTTGATTTCATTTTTTAAGAAAGAAGTTTTTTGATTGGGGACTATTATTATAAGAGCTGTCGGCTTATTTTTGATCATTGTATTGGCTTATTTTTTAAAGCGGATCGGCTTTTTACATCAAGAAGATGGCTCTAGTTTATCCATTATTATTATGAATGTGACATTGCCAGCTGTTGTTATTAGTAATTTAGCTAATTTAGAGGTAAAGGGAAGCCTACTATTGTTTGTATTGATCGGACTTGTTTGGTCGCTTGTACAAATTTTTCTAAGTTATTATGCAGCTAAAAGAAAATCGTCTGTTGATCAACAATTTTTTATCTACTGTGCGACTGGATTTAACGTGGGTAATTTTACATTGCCATTTGTTCAAGGGTTTTTGCCCTTAGGTGTCCCGTTATTATCAATGTTTGATATAGGTAATAGCATCATGCTTGCTGGCGGTACTAAAGTGATTAGCGATCGTTTAACAGGACAAAATATTGACGTCAATCCTAAAAAGATATTACGGCAACTATTTTCTTCGATTCCCTTTACTTGCTATGTGGTGATGTTAGCGTTACGCTTGATTTCCTTTGATTTACCTACCGCTTTTTTGACAGTATTAGAACCAGTGGCAGACGCGAACGTCTTCTTGTCCATGTTTATGATCGGTTTGTATTTGGAGCTACGTTTGCCGCGACAAGATCGGAATACCGTTTTGCAACTATTAACTTTACGCTATGCGATGGGGTTAGTATTTGTATTATTGTTTTATTTGCTGCCACTAGCACCTCTTGCTAAAATGATATTGTGTTTGCTTTGTGTTACGCCGGTACCTTTATTTGGTGTAGTTAATTCAGTCATAGCGGGTGTCAAAGAAGAAAGCGTGGGAGTTGCTTCTTCCATTAGTTTCTTAGTGAGTTTGCCACTGATGACTTTAATACTCCTTTTGTTAGGTCCAACGGTGTAAAAACGGTAGAAGTTCCATAAAAAGAACGGAGGAATTATTATGTTAATAGGTTCTCATGTTTCAATGAAAGGAAAAAAGATGCTCCTAGGCTCTGCCGAAGAAGCTGCCAGCTATGACGCATCTACCTTTATGATCTACACAGGCGCTCCGCAAAATACGCGCAGAAAAGCGATTGAAGATATGCGTATTGAAGAAGGAAAAAAATACATGGACGAGCATGATCTGTCCGACATCGTCGTTCATGCACCCTATATCGTCAACTTAGGTAACCCAGCGAAAGAACAAACCTTTGAGTTTGCTGTCCAGTTTTTAAAAGACGAAATCAAACGAGCAGAAGCATTAGGTGCCAATCAGATCACTTTACATCCTGGATCACACGTAGGCGCTGGAGTAGATAAAGGCATTGCGCAAATTATTAAAGGATTAAATGAAGCATTAGACAAGAACCAAAAGGCACAAATTTCGCTGGAAACTATGGCCGGCAAAGGAACGGAGATAGCTCGCTCCTTTGAAGAAATTGCGCGTATTATTGATGGTGTTACTTTAAATGACAAGCTTTCGGTAACATTTGATACTTGTCATGCTAGCGATGCAGGGTATAATATTCGTGAAGATTTTGATGGAGTTTTAGAAGAGTTTGATAAAGTGATCGGCCTAGATCGTTTGAAAGTCGTTCATATCAATGACTCCAAAAATGACCAAGGATCGCATAAAGATCGCCATGCCAATATCGACTTTGGTACAATCGGATTTGACGCTTTGAATCAGGTCGCCCATCATGATAAATTGTCAGGATTACCCAAAATTTTAGAAACACCTTGGGTTGGCGAAGATAAGAAAAATAAAAAGTCACCTTATGGTTTTGAAATTGCGATGCTTCGTAATGGAAAATTTGATCCTAACTTATTAGAAAAAATTGAACAACAGTAAAAGGTAAAAAGCAGAACGTTTCTCGGTTCTGCTTTTTTGTCTATGTAGGTAATTTTCTGTATAATAAAATTAGGAAGGCAGGGATGAAAGATGATTTTAGATGAAACATTTCAACTAGCAAATGATACAAAAATTCCCAAAGTTGGTTTTGGTACTTGGCAAACGTCTCCAGATGATGCTTACCGTGCAACAAAATACGCACTAGACAACGGGTATAAGCATGTAGATACTGCTTATGTTTACGGCAATGAAACCGAAGTTGGCCTAGCGATAAAAGATGCTTCTGTTGCGCGTGATGAAATTTTTGTCACAACGAAAGTCCCAGCAGAAACGGATTCTTATACAAGAGCCATGGAAAATATTGATGAGTCTTTACGACGTTTATCCTTAGATCATGTTGATTTGTTGCTAATACATGCACCTAGACCTTGGAGTAGAATTGGTGAACCGCGCGCAAATGATGACCAAAAAAATAATCAAGTATGGCAAGCTTTAGAAGACGCTTATCATGAAGGGAAAGCGAAAGCAATCGGCGTGTCGAATTTCAATATTGATGATTTAAAAAATATTATCGAAAATGGCAAAATAAAACCTATGGTTAACCAAATCAAGTGTTATATTGGTAATTTGAGTACTGGAACAATTAATTTTTGTCAGAATAATTCGATCTTGGTTGAAGGCTATTCACCACTTGCAACGGGTGGAATATTAGACAATGAACAAATTCAAAAAATAGCAGAAAAATATGATAAATCCATTCCACAAATTGCTATACGTTATTTGCTGCAAAAAGATATACTGCCACTACCTAAATCAGTGCATGAAACCTATATTTTAGAAAATGCTAATGTAGATTTTGTTTTAGAAAAAGAAGATATGGACAAATTAGACCAATTGTAAGGCAATTGGCAAAAAGGGTGATTTTACCTTTTCTTTTCGTTATTTTTCTAGTAGAATACTTCTTGGACAGCTTAAGGGAAAGGAGAGTGTAAAATGCAAATCGGTTATGTAATCTTGATTGCAGTGCTCGCTTTAGTTATCGGTGCTGTTGGCGGTTTCTTTTTAGCACGTAAATATATGGAAAATTATATGAAAAAAAATCCACCTATTAACGAAGACATGCTACGCACAATGATGATGTCAATGGGACAAAAGCCTTCTGAAAAGAAAATACGTCAAATGATGCAGCAAATGAAAAACCAAAAATAAAGGAAAAAGCGAATCTTAAAGAGATTCGCTTTTTTTATAAACTCAATTTGGAATGACGGCATCCGTTACTTGAATTTTAGGTGAATGATTTTCATGCATAACCGGAGAAGTGCTTGTCCGATCATCATATTCTTTGCCGATAGCAATCAAGTGAGCCATGTTTTTTTGATAGTTTTTGGCAAAGACAGTGCTGTATAACATATCTAGCAAATAAGCAAGCGAGGTACTCGTGGCGTAACTACCAATTTTTGAATAAAGTTTCTCTCGTGTTGCTAAATGTAAATGACAATCAGCAAATCTTGTTAAAGTATTTTCGCCAATGCCACTTAGTGCAATAATGTTTGCTCCCTGTTGCTTTAGAATAGGCAAAATTCGTTTGAGCATTTTATTTTCACCCGTGTAAGAAATCAAAAGAACACAAGTATTTTCATCTGTGCTGTAGGCTTCATACACTTGTTCTCCAATAATTTCTGCTGCGCTAGTTTGTTTTTCTATCCGTCGCATTTTTAAGGCAAAATCTTGCGAGATTAAAAGATTCGCATTGGAAGTAAAAATTTTAATTTGTCTTGCTTGGTATAATAACTCTGTCGCTTTTTGTAGTTGTTTATGTTCGACTAAAGAAAGCGTATCGGCGATCGTCCCTTGCTCTAAGGAAGCGATTTTTTGTGCGATAGTTAAGAGACTGTCATTTTCTGCAAAGGGTAAGTTGGCATCTGTTTGGACAAAATGGTTGTGCAAGTAATATTGTTCTTTTAAAAAAGCAGCTTTAAAATCATTCCATCCACGGAAACCTAATTTTTTAGCTACTCGAATTAGAGTAGAGGGGTGTACAAAAGCTTTAGCAGCAATATCTTTTACCGTAGTATCTTCAATCTTTGTATAATCGGCCATTACATAATGAATGACATTCTTTTCTGCCGGAGAGAAGGTGGTCTCTTCCATTTGTTCTGTTAATAACATGATGTCCTCCTCGTTTACGTCATTTTACTTTATATTGTAAATGACATTCACATAAATTGTCGAGACTTTTCGATTATTTGTAAATAATTATTGAAAATCCGGGATCATATTGCGAAATCGTTTTATATTATAGATAATATATCTGTAAACAAATTTGGAAAGAAGGGGGAAAAATGAGTAAGAAGCTTTATCTTATGCGTCACGGACAGACTTTGTTTAATCAGCTAAAAAGAGTGCAAGGCGCATGTGATTCACCTTTAACGTCATTGGGTAAAGATCAGGCGAAACAAGCAAGAGATTATTTTTTACAAGAACAGGTTCAATTTGACGCAGCTTACTCTTCAACTCAAGAAAGAGCCTGTGACACGATGGAGATTGTGCAAGCAGATGACTCCTATATTCGTAAAAAGGGGTTGAAGGAGTGGAACTTTGGCCTTTATGAAGGTGCGCCAGAGTATTTGAATCCGCCGCATA
>JAKDZT010000287.1 GCA_030462125.1 Tetragenococcus sp. | reverse complement strand
ACAAAAACAAGACAAAAATACCCGGACTATAAAGAGGATCGCTCCTATTGTTCAACAGGACCTCATCTCAAATTGATAATAATCAGAGAACCTTATAAAATATAATTCGGATACTTTATTATTAAAGTAATTTATATCACAACCCCTCTATTGTTAAATTAATTTACAGGAAAAGGGAATTTTTTATAGTAGATCTAAGAAGTTATAACAACTGTTTACTTGATTCAGGAGTAATCTCTAATATCTCTCTTAGGAAAGGATATTTTTCTTTCATCATATCAAACTCAGCCCCACTGCTAACCAATTGTGCCGTCCCTTCAAGGCGAAATCCGGTTCCTTGATAGCCATTCTTTCCCTCTACTTCTCGAGCTGCTAGGGTTACAATTACGTGATTATTTTCTTTTAAATCATTTTCCAAACTATGCATACCAGCAGCGGGGGCTAGTAAACGTTCATCATCTGTAACAACCAAAAATGAGTTCCAAGTATTCGTAACGTGAGGCGCTGCTTTTGTCCAACTTGTTATAGATACGGAACCTTCATAATTTAAAACATCATAAAATTTTTTGCTTAACATCGATATATACTCCTTTTTTAAATGAATAACTTAAATCGTAAATTTCATCGATATAAAATAGCAGCATAAATACTTCCAACACTTGCTGTATATTTGATATCGATCACTTCAAAGAAACAAATTTCAACGTAATCACCTCCTTATTTTGTTATTTAAAACGCTAGTTGACATAATGTAGCCTATCCCAAGTTGTCCATTTCCCAATGCTTCCAAACGTCGAAATTGTGAAATAAAATTGGTCTACCTCATTTGAATTTAAATAATATTGTCAGAAAGCATTTCTAAGCTCATATTCCTTTGTGATAATTAAGTCCTCATTGAATACGCCCTCTGTTATTTCATTCTGTTCTCATTTCCAAAATTGCCACCATTTTTTAGCACTCAACTGATTGTTTTCTTTTTCTCGTTGCAGTTGAGATTCTAATTCATTAATTCGTTGGTCTTTGGTTGTTTCCTCGTGCGCTTGTGTCTGTATTGGTGTATCTTCCGTTTCTGTTGCTGGATTTTCAAGAGCCAATTGCTGACGTAATGATTGAATTAATTGCTTATCATCGACGTTTAGTTGCTGTTGTTGGTCCAATAATTGTTGTTGGTACTTTAAGGCTTCTTGTAAGCTATTAATTTGTTCATTTTTACTATGAATTTCGTTTTTAAGGTCCGAATTATGTTGTTCTAAGGTGGTAACCAAGTTACCACCAACTTTTTTGTTTTGGTTACCACTAGGTTTGTGGTCAAACCCCTTGATAAAATGGCTTTTTAAAATATGACAACCGGCAACCGTTACCACCAACTGGTTGCCAGGGTTTGCAGTATCGGTTTGCACATAGTTTGCTCTAAAATCATCAGTTAATTGTTTGCGAATGGCTTGCTTGCTAACGCCAAACTCTTCTGCTAATTCTTTGATTGTTTTTCCATTTTCCATAGCTTTTTAACCTTTCTTGATTATGCTAACAGACAAGTTCTATTAGTAATGGAGACAAAAATGGACAACAAAATATCATTTCATTTAGATACGTCTAACCAATCGTGTATAGGTATTTGTGTATCTGAAGTAGTTGACCATTCATTTCTAATTTTAGCTAAAACTACCTTTCTTCCTTGTTTTTTTTCATAGAGGTGTAAGTCCATATCGTCGATCATTAAATTAATTTCCTCTATCGTCGGTTTTAAAATTTTGTCTTTTAAACGTCCATAATTATATTTTTCAGGTGCGCCCAATGCTTCTTTAAAATCTTTCAACGAACCAACCAAAACAGGCCCATTCGTTTGATTATCTTTTTCTTGCGTTTCTCGCATTAGTTTATATAACAAAATGGAATATTTACTTTTTAATTTTACTGTATCAATTAAAAGATGTTGCGTGTAATTTCCCTTGTCTTTTAATTTTAATAAGTAAGGAGCAAATTCCTCATTGACTTTTAGTTCAATTTTTCCATTTTCCCAAACTTTTGCCCGTTCGAACCAACCAGTCATTGTGATAGAACGTTCTTCTTCGTTATAAATATAAACATCTTTTCTACGCATACTACTTAAATTATTTGCTATTTGTGAATATGTTCGTCCGTTCCGTTTCAAATCAAGAACGTTACTCAATTCATACATAGAAGTAACTATTAAGTTAAAATGCTCGTCATCAGGCTTAATTTTAGAAATTACATAATCCATAATTTTCAATTCGCGGGCGGTTAAATCATGTCTAGCTTTGGAAATTAAGTCATTATGTTCGGCAACAAAGA
Organism: Tetragenococcus sp.; assembly: GCA_030462125.1. Lineage (GTDB taxonomy): Bacteria > Bacillota > Bacilli > Lactobacillales > Enterococcaceae > Tetragenococcus. The sequence goes on along the minus strand of JAKDZT010000287.1, from coordinate 107 downwards.
AGTAACGTTGCTTCTTTAAACTTTCATCATCAAAGTTACGCTCATTTTTCCAAATATTATTTTGTTTACTCATAGTTAAACCTCTTTTCTTTTACATAAAAAACTAT
>JAKDZT010000286.1 GCA_030462125.1 Tetragenococcus sp. | reverse complement strand
AACGGATTTCATATGTCCCTGGCGACGTATCACTTTGGGGAAACCTTAGCGGCGGTGAAATTATTGATCTATTTATGAAACTTCATGGCAGTGGAAACAAACAAAAACGAGAGTCATTAGTGAAACGTTTTGAATTAGATCCAAAGAAAAAAGCTAAAAATTACTCTAAAGGGAACCGTCAAAAGGTTGGCTTAATTGCAGCTTTATCTGTCGATTCAGATTTATATATTTTTGATGAACCAACTTCGGGGCTAGATCCATTAAAGGGCGCTATTTTCCAAGAAGAAGTTCAAAAAATCAAAGATGCAGGAAAGACCATTCTTCTTTCTTCCCATAGTTTAAATGAAGTAGAACATTTAGCAGATAAAATTGCTATTATTCGTCAAGGTGAAATTGTGGAATCAGGGTCGCTTGATGAATTACGTCATTTAACACGTCCTACTGTAACTTTAGTGACTGAAAAAGACGTAGCCAAAATGTCCGAAGTAAGTGGGATTCATAACTTCCAACAAACAGATAATCAAGCCGTATTTTCTGTAGAAAATAAATATCTTGATGAAGTTTTGTTAGAAGCAAGTAAGTTAGGCGTAAAAAAATTTGAAGCTGTCCCCCCTACGCTTGAAGATTTTTTTATGCGCCATTACAAAGGATAAACATTGAAAGAAGGAAAAAAATGCTATGCAAGAAAGATTTAATAAAACGCTAACCTTGCTCTTCCAATATTTCAAAAGAGACTGGCTCAAAATCATTCTTTGGATACTAGGTATTGGCCTGTTCTCAGCTGGATTTGGCCCAGCTTTTGAAGAGATAGCAAAAGGACAAGGATTACAGGGAATGTATGAAACGATGCAAAATCCTGCCATGGTAGCTATGGTAGGACCCACTCCGATTGAATCCGCAACAGATTATACAATAGGAGCGATGTATGCTAATGAAATGTTACTATTTTGTAGTTTATTTTCCTTGATAATTGCTGCTTTGCATGTAACAAGCCATACTCGTAAAGAAGAGGATCTTGGATTAACTGAACTTGTACGTTCATTTCAAGTTGGACGACAAGCGAATTCTCTTGCAACTATGATAGAAACAATAATTATTAATGTTTTATTAGCTATTTTTATCAGTGGTATCATGATCAGCTTTAATATCAATACGATTTCTGCTGAAGGTTCTTTATTGTTTGGTGCTACTATAGCTATGGCAGGGATCACTGGCGCAACAATTGCTCTGATTTTGGCACAAATCATGCCAAATTCTTCTGGAGCAACAGGTGCCTCTCTAGGAATCATTGGTTTTTTATATATTATACGTGCAGGGACTGACGTTTCAAATGTCGATATTTCTTTGTTCAATCCCTTGGGGTGGACTTATTTAACTTATCCTTTTACAGAAAATAATTGGATTCTTCTTATTTTCGCTGTTATCTTTAGTGTAGTTGCTGCTATTATAGCTTTTTCACTTGAAGGAAAACGTGATATGGATAGAGGTTATTTACCCGAAAGACAAGGACGAGGAAACGCTAAACAATCTTTATTATCTGTTCCAAGTTTATTTATAAAAATTAACAAAGGTATGGTTATTGCATGGTTGATAGCTTTTATTATTATGGGAGCTGCTTATGGATCTATTTATGGAGATATGGCTACCTTTATAGAAAGTAATGAACTGATACAGCAAATGTTTACTGCTTCTGATATTTCCATCGAAGAGTCATTTACCAGCACAATTATGCTCGTCATGATTTTTTTAGTCGCCATTTTGCCTATCAATATTGTAAACAAGCTCTTTGTAGAAGAAAGCCGCCAACATTTAAGTCAACTTTTCACTACAAAAGTATCTCGTGGACAATTTTATTGGACGACTGTAATATTAGCTGTTTTTTGTGAAATACTTGGCATTTTATTCGCTGCAGGTAGTTTAGGTAGTACAGCCATCTATTCGATGGATAATCATTCAATGGACCTTATGGATTTTCTGACATCTGGCTATAACTTTTTACCATCCGTCCTCTTTTATACGGGACTTGCAAGTTTAGCGTTAGGTTGGGTACCAAGATTGGGAAAATTTGTTTATATCTACCTAGGATATTCTTTTGTTCTTAGCTATTTTAACAACATTTTAGATTTACCCGAGTGGTTTTTTAATACTGCTGTCGAAAACTGGCTTGCTCATATGCCGATGGATAGCTTTGAACCTGTTGCTTTCTTTGCCATCACAGGAATCAGTATAGCACTCATATTCCTCGGTTATTTAGGTTATAAACGGCGCGATATGGTTGAAGGTGCTTAAAGTAATTAAAAATAAAAAGCTGCGTTACTAGTTTATCTTTTGAAAAAGACCGCTTGTACGCAGTTTTTTTACAATTGATTTGGGTTTTGGCGATCGAATTTTACCTGCGGACGTTTATGATGCCCATAAATTCTCT
>JAKDZT010000052.1 GCA_030462125.1 Tetragenococcus sp. | reverse complement strand
TTCTTTGATGATTTTTTATTAAACTTGATCCGCGTAATACATGATCGCAAAAGCATCTTTACCAGTATGTGTTGCGATAATCGGTGTGGTGTGTAATAAGTAAATTTCTAACTGAGGAAATAGTTCCTGCAATTCATTTTTATATTTCTCACACTGTTCTTTGCCACCAGCATAAGAAATCCCGATTTTTTTCACGGTAGAATTGTTTTTCAATTCTTTTTTTAGTCGTTCAAACCACTTGTTAAATGTCTTCGCTCCCCGGCCTTTTACAATGGGAAATAGATCGCCATTTTTAAATTCCATAATAACACGTATACTCAATATACTGGATAAAAGCCCCTTAGAACGACTAATACGGCCACCTTTCACCAAGTTTTCCAGGGTGGAAACACCAATATATAATTTTGTATTTTCTAACATATTTTGGATTTCAGGAAGCACCTCTTCTGAAGTTTTTCCTTCTTGGGCCAATTGTGCAGCTCGGATAACCGCAAAGGCTAATGATTGATCCGTCGTTTCTGTATCAATAACGGTTACCTTGCTTTTTGTTATATTACTAGCTTGTTTTGCTGCATCGACCGTTCCGCTTAAGGTCTCAGACATATGGATGGATAAAATTTCGCTACCATCTGCTCCTAATTCATCATATAAATTGACAAATTCGCCAATTGGCGGTTGGCTCGTTTTAGGTAAGTTTTTGGCTTTTGCCATCATTTCCATAAAATGTTCGCCGGTAAGATTTTCATCATCCGTATACATCGTTCCGTCGATCATCACAGAAAGAGGGACCACGTGGATGTCATATTGATCCCTTAAACTAGGCTTCATCGTTGCTGATGAGTCCGTTACTATTTTCATTTTTCCCATAATTTCTGTTCACTCTTTCTTTCAGCAGTGTTCCCCTTTTACAAGCGGTCAAAGCCAAATCATTTCTCAACTTATTATAACAGAATGAACTTGAATTTTCATCAAAAATAATTCGTTATTATAATGCTTCAACAGCTTGGATTGCAGCAAAAATTTCTTCTTCTGTTACGGCTGGATCTATCATACGAAAAGTATCATCTTCTGCCGCCGCTTGTTTGACAACCGGGGCTAAACCTTCCTCTGATATATCGGTAACATTCATTTGAGCTAGTTTAGTAGGCAAACCAATCATTTCATAAAAAGGATAAACTTCTGTTATTTTATCAAAATCATGAGTATATGCTAGTTGAACTAAAATGCCATAGGCGACTTTTTCACCATGAAGCGCCTCATGGGTATTTTCTAAGTAAGAAAGTCCGTCGTGAACCGCGTGAGCACCAGCTGAACGACCGTAACTAACGGCAAAACCTCCCGTTTCACCAGCAAGAGCGATAATGGTATCTGTTACGCGCGTGAAAGCAGGTGAAATTTCTTGCTGCTCTAGCGATTGGATTGCATTTTGGGAATCCTCCAATAAAATCGCTGCGATTTCCTTAGCACAAGCTATTCCTAAACGAGTATAAGCGGTTTTTTGATCTGCGTTTAAAGTATCCGTGATCCCAGTTATTTCATACCATTTAGCTAAGGTATCGCCAATGCCCGCCACAAAATAATCAACCGGCGTTTTTAACAAAAATTCCCAATCAACCAATGTTAAATAAGGCGCACGATTTTGAAATCCCATACACCTAAAAGTGCGGTTCGGATAATAGACAGCTGTAATGGGTGTAAATGGAGCACAATTAGAAATCAGTGTAGGGATTAAAACAACATCACAATTTAAATTTTCAGCAGTTAGTTTAGCCGTATCCATCACACGACCCCCACCAATTCCTAAGATCACATCTGCTTGTCCGATTTGATCAGCAATTTCTTGGGCATTTTCATAACTGGCGCTTCCTTCATAACGATATACAGGAAAATCAAGCTCTTTTTGATAAAAATCGTTGAACACTCGGTAAGATTTATTTCCTGTAACTACAGCAACCTGATTAAACTGCGCTAAGTAGTTGGGCAAGTCTTTTAATACTTCAGTTCCGCTCACATAGCGGTTTCCTCCTGGTCTTACTTCATCATTAAGGTTCATAACATCCCTCCTAAGTAATTGAAATTGGACCAAGTTTACAATGATTTTTTTCACCAGTCAACGTTGAAAGCGCATTATAATTATAATTTTCACAATATTCATTAAATTTTCTATTATATTCTGATAGATAAAGATTCTTAAAAACCTTTGTTACATTTAGGAAATTTCTTGAATATAAAACGATTTCCGTGTATAGTCGAATCAAAGACAAACAGATTATATGTCGCTGAAAAGAGGGAAGCTAGTGGAAGCTAACAAATTTACACGTAAATATTTAATAACAAATGAAGTTTTCAACGCCATCACCCATGGCATCGGTTTTGCTTTAAGTGTTGTTGGTCTTATCGTCTTAATATTAAATGGTACACGTCTTGGTTCATCTATACATATTGTCTCTTATACGATCTATGGTTCGATGCTAATGTTACTTTTCTTAGTTTCTACTTTATTTCATAGCCTGATATTTACCAAAGCCAAAAAAGTTTTCCAAGTTTTTGACCATGCTTCAATTTTTTTGTTGATTGCTGGTAGTTATACACCCTTTTGTTTGTTGAGTGTAGGTGGAATTTTCGGTTGGACATTATGCAGCATCATTTGGTTGTTAGCCATTACCGGCATCATCTATAAATCCTGTACTTTGCATAAAAAAGAAACAGTCTCAAAGCTTTCTACTCTCATTTATGTTTTGATGGGTTGGGCCTGTATCATTGCCTTTCGTCCATTGATCGATTCACTAGGAATTTCGGGCGCCCTCCTTCTAGCTAGCGGCGGACTTGCTTATACAATAGGTTCAATATTTTATAGTTTAAAAAATGTCCGCTTTATGCACGTGGTATGGCACTTGTTTGTTATGTTAGGCGCCGGTTTTATGTACTTTTCAGTTTTATTCTTTACTTAAGATCATAAAAAAGACGGGGAGAAATGCTTCCCGTCTTTTTTGAATCCTTTGTTATTGAGTAAAAGTTTTAAATTTCGCTCCTCATTATCAAAAAAACGAGGAAGCTTTTCCATTTTCGTTACCCAATTTTGTTTCATTTGAATTAAAAAAGTATTTTACTACCTAATTATCACTTTTTTGAGGGATGAATTCCTATCTCATTCCTCGATTTTTCATTATTGAGTAACCAATTTTTATTTTCTTACTCAAAAAGACGAAATTGAGTAAGGTTTTGCTGATTCATTACTCAAAATTCAATGTCATGTGTCATCAGCTTGTCTTTCTTTCATAAATCTCAAATTGGTGTTTGTAGGGGTTTCTTTCATCTACAACGCCCTCATTTTTTTCTTTTAACTTCCATTGCGACCAATCAACGGTTGGCATATAGGTATCACCTGTAAAAGTTTCATCAATAAAAGTACGATATAAATAATCAAAATGCGGGAGAAGTTCTCGAAAAATCTCCGTTCCGCCACCCACAAAAACAGGCATCGATTGTTGCTGTGCTAAGGCAACGACTTCATCTGTCGAATGCAAAATTTTAACGTTTTCTGCTTTATATGAAGGGTCTTTTGTTAAGATGATCGTTTCACGGTTAGGTAAGGGACGAGATCCCATCCCTTCAAAAGTTTTTCTCCCCATGACTAACGTATTTCCTACTGTAGTATTTTTAAAAAACTTTAAATCGTTTGGTAAATACCAGGGAAGTTTATTATCCTTTCCAATCACGCCATTTTTATCTTGAGCCCAAATAGCTGCTAACACTTTTTCAACCTCCTTTTACACCGCAATGGGTGCTTTGATCGCTGGATGTGGCGCATAACCTTCTAATTGAATGTCATCCATCTCAAAATCAAATACTGAATTTTTTTCTTGATTTAGCACTAATGTTGGCGCTGTGCGCACGTCGCGAGATAATTGCTCTTTCATTTGTTCAAAATGATTATTATACAAATGAGCATCACCTAAAGTATGGATAAACTCACCCACTTCTAAACCAGTCTCATGCGCAATTAAATGGGTTAATAAAGCATAGCTAGCGATATTAAATGGCACGCCCAAAAATACGTCGCCACTTCGTTGATACAATTGGCAGCTCAACTTATTATTATTGACGTAAAACTGGAACAGTGCATGACATGGAGGTAAAGCCATACTAGGCACATCTTCAGGGTTCCAGGCAGTAACAATCATACGGCGTGAATCAGGGTTGGTTTTAATCAACTCAATCACGTTTTTAATTTGATCGATAAAGCTCCCATCAGTGGTTTCCCAATTGCGCCATTGATAGCCATAAACTTTTCCTAAATCACCATACTTGTCCGCAAATGTTTGATCATTTAAGATTTTTTCACAAAATTCGGCTGCTTCTTTTTTATAAGCTTGGTTAAATTCTTCATCTACTAAAGCTCGGCGGCCAAAATCCGTCATATCTGGTCCATGATAGTCTTCACTTTGCACATAATTGGCAAAAGCCCACTCATCCCAGATATGATTATTATGTTCCAGCAAAAAGCGAATATTGGTCTTCCCTTTTAAAAACCACAACAACTCGCTTTTGATCAAACCAATAGGGACTTTTTTAGTGGTTAACAAGGGAAAACCTTCGTTTAAATCAAAACGCATTTGATAACCGAATATGCTTTTGGTGCCCACACCCGTACGGTCAGGTTTTTGGTTCCCTTCTTCTAAGATTTTTCGACCTAAATCTAGATAATCTTGCTCCATCAACATTTCCTCCTTCATTATGCATACTGGCTTAAATATTCCCAACGTTCCATCTTTTTGGTTAGCTCTTCTTCTTTTTGATCCACGTCTTGTTGCAGCTCTTGCAACTTAGTGTAGTTATCACTTTGTTGATTCATTGCCTCTTTTAAGTCAGCGACGTTTTTTTCTAATGAATCAATATCATCTTCAATGGTTTCCCATTCTTTTTGTTCTTCATATGTCAGTTTTTTCTTTTTCGTTGTTGTTTTGGCTGCAGTTTTTTGTGCAGCTGGTTTTGCTTTAGGGGACGCTGTGGCAGCTGCCTTTTCTTGTCGATAATCTGCAATGGAACCCATATATCGGTCAATTGCGCCATTGCCATTAAAAATTAATAATTTTTCAGCCACCTTATCTAAGAAATAACGATCGTGTGAAACTGTAATAACAGCACCCGGAAATGTTTGCAAATAATCTTCTAAAATAGTCAAGGTATCGATATCCAAATCATTTGTAGGCTCGTCCAAAAGTAAAACATTGGGTTGGCCGATTAATAATTTTAGTAAATACAAGCGCCGTCTTTCACCGCCGGATAATTTGCCAATCTTTGTTCCGTGCATAAAACGAGGAAATAAAAATTGTTCGAGCATTTCTGGAACGCTTGTTGTTGTTCCATCGCTTTGTGTAACCTCTTCCGCCGCTTCTTGTAAATAAGTAATGATCCGTTTGTCTTCATCCATGGCTTCATTTTGTTGTGTGTAATAAGCAATCCGAACGGTTTCACCGACAATTAGCTCCCCTGAATCAAGAGATTGTCGTCCTGCTAAAATATTTAAAAGTGTTGATTTTCCCGCACCATTTTCCCCGGTGATACCCAAACGCTCTTTGGATTGAATCAACAAGTCAAAATGATCTAAAATCGTTTGCTGATTGATTTGATAAGAACCATCTTTAATTTCCAATACTTTTTTTCCTAATCTTTTCGTTGCGAAATCTAATTCCACTTGTTCATCAGTTTGCACTTGATTGAGATTTTCTTTCAAATCTTCAAAACGATTAATTCGAGCTTGTTGTTTTGTTCCGCGTGCTTTAGGTCCAGTACGCATCCAAGCCAGCTCCTTTTTGTATAATTGCTTACGCTTTTCCTCTTGCTCAGCCTCAAGCCTTTGACGTTCAGCTTTTTCGGCTACATAGGATTCATAATTTCCTTGATATTCATAAAGATTACCAAAAGATAACTCAAATATACGGTTGGTGACATGATCCAAAAAATAACGGTCATGGGTCACCATTAAAAGAGCGCCTCGATAATGGTTTAAATAATCTTCTAACCATTCGATGGCATCATAATCCAAGTGGTTCGTTGGCTCATCTAGCAAAAGAAAATCAGGTTCATCAATTAACACTTGGGCTAAACCTACTCGTTTTTGCTGTCCGCCTGATAAATTGCCCACTTTTTTATCTAAAGTAGAGATTCCTAATTTTTGTAAAATGATTTTAGCATTGGTATCAGTATTCCAGGCATCATTTTCATTCATTGCTTCTTGGGCCACAGCATATTTATTCTGAGCTTTTGTTGATTGGCTCGCGTTTTCCAATTCAAGTAAGGCTTGTTCATAGCGCCTTACCACACGTACTTGTTCATTTTCCCCTTGAAAAACAGCCTCTAGTACCGTTTGTTCAGGGTCTAAAACCGTTTCTTGTGATAAATAACCAATACGATAATCGCTAGGGTAAAATATATGTTGTTTATCGCCATCACCAGATTGCAAACCAGCTAATACGTTTAACAAGCTTGTTTTTCCAGTGCCATTCACACCGATTAAACCAATACGATCACGCTCATGAATAATAAATGAAATTTGGTCAAAAAGTACTTTTTCCCCATACGTTTTTGAAAGATCGTTGACTTTTAATTCTTTCACGATATCTTCCTCCGATCTATATCATTGTATCACAAAATAATTACTTAAAGTAAAGCTGAAATAATGAAAATTTTTTCTATCTGGAAAAGGATTTCCATTGAATCAGAGCTATAACGCAACAAAAAAAGCAGAGAACAATGAGCAACTGTTCTCTACTTTTATTTTAATCATTGTCTTTATACAAATCGTAATAAGCATCCATCACTTCTTTGGTAATTTCTTCGTTTGGTTTACCACGATCATCACTGCGTCGAACTTGCGGAATCACTACCGCAAAAGCAATTTCTGGATCATCATAAGGTCCATAACTTACCATACTTAAACCATCAACCTCAATTTCATCTCCGTCTTCAACGACGACCATTTCAGCGGTCCCGGTTTTAGCTGCCAAATCCATCTCAGCATCAGATAAACCTTTAGCTGTTGTCCAAGCGTTATCTTCATTTGCTACATCGTGGAAACCTTCTTGGACAGTATTTAGATTTTCATCTGAAATATCTACGTCATTGAGTACTTCCGTATCAATTGCTTCTTTTTCTTCTCCCAGTCCGCCTTTTTCATCATTACCATAAATCCCAGTAACTAAACGGGGGCGCACCCGTTGTCCATCATTAGCAACGGTTGAAACATATTGTGCTAACTGTATTGGCGTATACGTATCAAACTGTCCAAAAGCTAAGTCTAAGACGTTTCCGGCTTGACCTTCAGCATCGCTCAAATCATCTACGGGTGTACGGATTCCTGTTGCTTCATCCGGCAAGTCAACTCCTGTTTCCACACCCATGCCATATTCAGCCATTGCATCACGTAGTTGCTTGTAAACACCTTTTTGATTTTGGACGCCAGGGATAGATACCGTTCCACCATCATAATTAATGCCCAACATTTTCAAAGCCACTTGAATCATATAGGAGTTCGAAGAATATTCCAACGCTTTTTGAGCAGAAACATTTTGATTATTATTGCCATTTTTATTGAAAATAGAAGCTTTATTATTTGATCCAGCCAAACGAACAGGTTGATCATAAAGCACTTCATTTCCTTGAATAGCGCCCGACTTCCAGCCAGCAGTTAATGTCCCTGCTTTAACAACAGAACCTGGGGTAAAGGATTTTGTGTAGGTTCCAATAGCATCTTCGCTGATCTCAGAAGAGCCTGTTTCATGATAATAACCATTCATTGAAAGTATTTCTCCTGTTTTTGGATTCATTGCTACAGAATAAATCCCTGGTGAATAATTGGCCATGCCATCATCGATCAAATCTTGATAATTGTTACGAACAATTTTATCCACTTCTTGTTGAAATTCTGAATCGATGGAAAGTTTTAGATTATCGCCCTTTTTACCTTCAGAAATATTTTTTTGATTGACAATTTGTCCGTTACGATCGACTGAAACTTCACTTTTGGACTTCGTGCCTTGCAACACACTTTCGTATTGTTTTTCTAAATAACTCGTACCGACACGGTCATTACGAGAATAGCCTTTATCAACATATTCTTCCTCTTCTTCAGCAGGCAACCCTTGTTCTTGCGTGGAAACTTGGCCAATAACACTTTCTAAAGGACTGTCATCGGTAACCGTTTTTCGGGTCCAATCCATGCCCGTAGATACGCCTGGTAATTCATTACCTCGTTCTGCAACACGCGCAATTTCTTCGTCAGAAACATCTTGGTTTTTAACGAAATCAGTGCTCAATTCTTGCGTGCCATTTAATCGTTGAAAAATTGTAGCGACTCTTAACTGGTCTTCATTAAAATCAATTTCATCATCTGTCACTTTATCTACTAAAGCGGAATATTCTTCAGAATCTGATAAATTGGATTCTTTTTTCGTTAAACGATCACGGGCGGCGTCAAGATGATCTTCATCAGCCAGCCAAAAATCTTTTAAATCACGATCTGTCAATTTATCCTCATCTACTTCGACATCAATTAGATCATCTAATCTTACTGCGATATCTAACAGGTCTTGTGCTTCCATATCTAAACCTCTAGTGAACGTAATCGAAGCTTCTGAATTATTGTCAACCAAAGGCTCACCTTGTGAGTCATAGATCGTTCCTCTTGGAGTCCCTTGTTCAATTGTTCTTTCTGTAGACGCTCTGATTCTCGTTTCCATGTTGTCACTATTGACGATTTGCAAGTTGCCTAGTTGAACAACCAACGCGACAAACAGAATAAAAATCACAATAAACAGCACATTTAATCGAAAAGGAACATGGGATCTTTTATATGTAGGATTTTTTTCTTCATTTCCTTTTTTGTTGGGAGAGTTGTTTAAATCATTATTTTTTTTGGACATGATGACATTCCTTCCGTCTCAAACTACTTACCCTATTTTATCAAAAATTTCAAATTAAAAAAGCAAAATCACACTTTTCCCAAAATATTTATACAAAATACAAAAAATCATAGGAAAGATTAATATTGTTTCACGAATTATTAAGCAATTTTTTAAAAAGTAAAGTTTCTCACCATTTCTTACTCTCTTTATTCGTAATATTTCGTGGAACATTTTTTCAATTTTTATTCATGTGGATAACTTTCTCCATGTTTCAAAAAAAGAACCCATGCTTAACATGAGTTCTCCTCCTATTATTAATAATTAACTTCAGGTATGCCATTAACTGCGCCTTGTTCCTCATTGTCTTGATCATAGTTAGGAACCATTTCATTAGGATCGCCTTGTTGTTCTGGAATTTCTTGTGGCACTTGTGGTTCTGGTTCTTCCTGTGGTTCTGGTTCCTCTTCTTGTGGTTCAGGCGGTAACTGCTCTTCTTGGTCTTGGGAATCAGGATAACTTTCAGTATTTTGCTCATCTTCTGATTCTTGTATATCGCTGTCTTCTTCAGAGTCAGGATCTGATTCATCCGTATCATCATAAAACTGATTTCCAATAAATCCATTTTGTGAATATTCATTTTGTGGGTCAATTTCTAATTCATCACTCGTTGGCAAATCTAACTGTTGTTTTAACTGATTTTGCAGATCCAACAGCTCATCCATACCTAAAATTTGGTAAGAGATCCCGTTAACCATTTGATTTTGTCCTTGAAGTTGTTCTTGCTTCACATTTTCAAAAGCTGGGTAATAATTACTTGCGATTTCAAGCATTTCGTCCCAAGAAAAATCTGTCTTCGAGTTTTCCTCTACTGCACTCAAAATCTTTTTGTAATTATTTATACTGTCCATACTAGCAAGTTTATCAACAATCTTTGTAACGACTTCCCGCTGTCTTTTTTGCCGGCCGATATCACCTTCGGGGTCATCTTTTCTCATACGAGCATAAGCAAGACCTTTCTCACCATCTAACTTAACTTTACCGTCAGGAACATGAACGCCTTCTAAAGTAAAATCAATTTCATTATTTACTTCGATGCCGCCTACAGCATCAATTAAATCAGTCATCCCTTGCAAATTAATTGTCGCATAATGGTCAATTGGGATATCAAGCAGCTGTTCCACCGCATCCATTGACAATTCTACACCACCATAAGCATAAGCGTGACTTAATTTATCAAATGTCTGGCCATCATCAAGCATATCAGCCATGATATCACGTTCCAAACTAACAATCGTGGACTCTTCTTTTTTAGGGTTCACAGTAACGACCATCATACTATCGGTACGAGCAGGATCATCATCGTCTTCTTCACGACCCAAACCACCAGTATCAACACCTAACAATAAAATGGAAAAGGGGTCACGATCTGCGATACTGACTTCTTTATCTCTTCTACTTGATCTTCTATTAACTTCTTCATTAATATTATTAATCGCGCTATTTGCATCGTCTAAAGCCTGCATTCCGTAAACAGTTACGCCAGCAACGACTAAAGCGAAGGCCGCTAATATCCCCACGATAATTTTCTGATATAAACGCATCCTACACCTCATTTTCTGCTAAGAACAATTTATATAAATCTTGGCACAGTTGGTTGGGATTTACAATATTCCGCTTTTTTCATTAATAAATTTTAATAAACTAGAGGAAATGGGTAGCCATAACTTAGCATCTCACTAAATATAATCCACAAATTTAGCACGGAATTTCATATGCAGGTGACTCCCTAAT
>JAKDZT010000285.1 GCA_030462125.1 Tetragenococcus sp. | reverse complement strand
CGCATAAACAATTAGAATCAGATACAACGATTGGAAAAATTGTTTTAGAAGACTTCGATTAATAAAAGAAATACTAGCTAAAAATATTGGAGACATATAGAAAAAATTGCCTCCAATATTTTTTGGATTAGGGGCACATTGAAAGAGTTGCCTCCAATATTTCTCAGATTGGCGGCACATCAGAAAAGTATTCTCCAATATTTTTTGGACCGCTTATCCTATTTGGTATTGTTGCAACGGAGGCTATTTTAGTTTGATTTCTAATTACCTGATTAGCTCCGTTTTCTTCTGCATATCGACAATGCCAGCCATAACCGTAACCTAGATTTAATACCGTTTTTCCCGTAAAATCCGATAAAATTTCTTTTAATTTATGCCACTCACCAGCCGCATCTAAGCCATATTTCGAGCGGTCCATTGATGCATAAGCATCAAAGAAAGCTGGATTATCATAATCTGCACTCATATTTTCCCTTCTTTCAAATCAGTTTACTTACGATCCTCACTTAGAAACATAGGGTACTTCTATATTAAACAAAAAAGATGAGTTCAGTTTTACTTGGCTGACTCATCTTTTTTATTTATAAATCTATATTTTTTTGTCATCCGGCTTTTCATCTAAAATCATATAATCCAATTCTTCTTTGGATAAATGTTTTAATTTCTTAAACTGTGTAGCAAAAAATATTGCGCCAAGTATAATCCATATAGCTAATACGATATACGAAGGCACCGTTAGTGCAGCAGGGGACGAAGGAATTAATAATAAAGCTAAAAAAATAATTGAAATAGCTATCCCCAGTATGCCGAAGCTGGTAAAAAATTTATTTTTTTCTTTGCCCTTACTAAATATTTTTACTGCCGTAGCACTAGTTGCAAAAAATGCTACAGAAACACTTACTGAAGAAGTATCTACAATCCATTCTAGAGCAGTGCGACCAAGCCAAGGGGCTGCAAAACAAGTTACCATCACAAATAACACTGCAACATACGGTGTTTTATTCACCGGATGGACTTTCGAAAAAGATTTGGGGATAAAATTTGCGCGTCCTAAAGCAAATAATAATCTTGAAGAAGACAGATAAAAACCATTCATTCCAGTAAATACACCAAATGAAATAGCAAATGCTAAAACGCTCATACCGACTACGCCCATGGAATTTTGCACTACTGAACCTGTAATCCATTGTGCACCGCCGATGGATTGCTGATCGTAAAAAGTCCAAGAAGTAAGCAAAATCATCGCTATATAAGTAAATATTGCAGCAACTATACTAAATACAAGTAACTTAAATGTTTTATTGGCACTAAAATTAAACTCTTCAGCTGTTTGTGGGATATTGTCAAAACCAACATACATAAAAGGGGCAATGGCAACAATTAAAAGAATAGAAGTTAACCAACTATTTCCCTCTGCAAATAAGGGTTTAGTATTCTCCAATGCAAAGTCACCCGTAAAAAATGATGATAGCAATAATCCAGCAACTGCCAAGGCTATAAAGCTACAAAAAACAAACTGAATTTTTCCCGATAAACCTGAGCCTTTAGTACTAATATAAGCAAAAAGAGCTAATACAAAAGTTGCCAGTAAAACTTCACCAAGATACACATCCCAACCAGCAACACTGTATAAATAACCCACTTCAAAAAAATTGGGAAATAAAAACTTAAATAATAAAGTAAATGCACTCGCATTTAAAGCAATAATACCTATATACCCTAATACTAAAAACCAAGAAGTAATAAAGCTAAAGTATTTGCCAAACCCGACATAACTAAATGCAAATTCTCCACCGGACACTGGAAATTTTGCTGTTAAGGCTCCATAACTAACAGCGATGATTAACATAAGCAAACCACCGATAGTAATTCCAAGGATTGCACCAAGGGTTCCTGATTGTGCTAACCAATCTCCTGGTAGAATAAACGCTCCCCAGCCGATCGATGAACCATACGCCACTGCCCAGATAAAACGCTTAGACATGGCTGATTTAAGCTCGGTACGCTGGGTTTTTTTCTGGACATTTTTGTTTTTTCTTCCAGATTCTACTTTCTGTGTTTCAAAAATGAATAAACACTCCTTTTAAATCCTATATTCTTTTGTAAATAAAAAAAGAACGTTTCTTGTGATACTTATCGTAAAATGCTCTCCGCAATAATTATCACAAAGACATACGTTCTTACAATTTTAACTTTACACCTCAATAAAATAACAAGCAATTCATAGGACTTTTATCATCCATACCCTAATAAATTCTACAAAAAAATATCCATTTAAATCTTAATTAACAAATTTAAACGGATAATTACTGCGCTGGTACAGATTAAGTTGTTTTATGTGTCGCTAAAATCAACATCATCGGACGACGTAGTTCTTCTTGCATCTCTTGGCTAGATGCTAACATTTCTTGTGTAGGTGTTGGTTCAATGACTTT
>JAKDZT010000284.1 GCA_030462125.1 Tetragenococcus sp. | reverse complement strand
GCAAGTTCTCCGGTTATTTGTGTTTGACTTGAACGCATCCATTCTACTAACTCTGCTTTGACAACTGGTCGATTCATCATGGGGTTACTTGTACGTTTATATGTTTCAACCATTTTTAAAGATGGACTCCTTTTTCAACTAATTTTTCTAATTCACTCAATCGATTTTCAAAAAGCTCAAAGGCAGCATCTAAATAATCGGTAGATTCCATATCAACTCCAGCTTTGGCAATTACTTCTAAAGGATAAGCTGAGGAACCAGCCTTTAAATATTCAAGATATTTTTGACGATCCTCAGTTGAACCATGAACAACTTTTTCAGCCAAGAAAGTTGCCGCAGCAAAACCTGTTGCGTATTGAAAAACATAGAAATTATAATAAAAATGCGGAATTCTAGCCCATTCATACTGAATTTCTGGATTTTCTTTGACTGCTAAATTATAGTATTTTTCATTTATTTCGCCATAAAGTGAGTTTAAGTATTCACTTGTTAACACTTCACCGGCAGCATCTGCTTCATGAATTTTTTGTTCAAATTCGGCAAATTGACTCTGACGGAAAACAGTTCCACGGAAACTATCAAGCCAGTGGTTCAAAAGGGCGAAGCGCTCCTTATCATCTTTACTTTCCTTTAATAAAGTTTCAGTTAAAATATTTTCATTTGTAGTTGAGGCAATTTCAGCTAAAAAGATTGGATAATCCCCATAAACATATGGTTGGTTTTCACGCGTGAAAGCACTATGCATTGAGTGCCCCATTTCATGAACTAAAGTAAAAAGATCATCTAACGTTTCTTGCCAATTTAGAAGCATAAAAGCATTGGTATCATAAGATCCACCTGAATAAGCACCCGAACGTTTTCCGATATTTTCTTCGACATCAATCCATCTTTGTTCAAAAGCTGCTTTAACTTTTCCTTTATATTCTTTACCAAATATCGCTAAAACTTCTTCTGCTTTTTTCACTCCATCTTCATAGTTAAATTTATAATCTAAATTAGATAATGGAGTATAGATATCATACATCTTTAAATCAGTAATTCCTAAAATTTTCTTGCGTAGTTCAATATAACGATGTAAAAGTGGCAAATGTTGATGAATGGCCTCCATCAAAACATCGTAAACTTTTTCTGGAACAAAATTATTAGCCAGAGCAGCTTGACGGGCTGAATCATAAGAGCGGATTTGGGCTTTAAGATTATGGACTTTTACATTAGTCTGTAAGGTCTTTGCATAAGTATGCTGATATTGTTCATAATTACTATAAAGTGCTTTGTAGGCTGCTTTTCGTACTCCCCTATTCTTACTTTCCATTAAGGAAGAGTAATTTCCATGCGTGAGTTGGATCATCTCATCAGATTCATTTTTGACCATAGGTAACTTAATATCCGCATTATCAAAAATTTCAAAAGTTTCTGAAGGACTTTCAAAAATTTCACCAGCCGCAGCCAATAACTTTTCCTCTTTTTGACTAAGAATATGCGCTTTTTTTGCAAAAAGGCGCTCAAACATATGGTCATAGTTTTTTAATTTTTGAAGCTCCCCCAACCATTTGTTATAAACTTCTTTTGAAATTTTCAAAAATTCAGGTTCATAGAAGGCATAGACCTCTCCGAATTTCACATAGAGGGCTGTTGCTTTTGATTGATACTCCTGATATTTAGCCTCTCTGGTATCTTGATCATTTTTCATTGAAGCATAAACATATAGTTTTTCAACTTGTTGAGAAATGGATAGCATTTTTTCGGTAATTGTCAGAAGACTTTCAGCTGAATCAAGTAAATGACCAGGGTCTGTCTCTTCAACGAGTGAAAGTTCGCTTTTTATTCTAGTTAGCTCTGCTTCCCATTCTTTATCTGTTTTATAAATTGTTGTCAAATCCCAAGTTAATTTTTCAGGAATTTCATTTCTATTCTTAGCCATGAAGCTCACTCCTTTTTATTCAAAATAATTTTTATTCACATTAAAAACTTATTAGCAGAATTTCATTCATTCATATCCTTCTTCTGCTTTTTCATTATAGCATAGAAACGGGGAGGATAGACTGCCTTAAAGCTATTTTGCTGAAAATTTATTAAAAAGTTTTCATAATATAGATTAATATTCTGCTTAATTTGAGTAAATTTATGTAAAGGGATTTCATCATCAAAAACTTCAAGTAAGTTCAATCCCAAAGGAGCAATAAATGAACGTTCAAAAGTCAAATTCAACAAATTTTCACCTCTTTGGTAATATTTTTCCTGAAGTTTCAACCATTTTGGTGAACAATAATAAAGTTGCCGACGAATAAATTCCGCTAGTTTAAGATCAACAATAAGTGGTATTGTCAGTAACTTTTGTGATAAAAAAGGCAGTCGTAATTGCTCAATAAGTCGTCCTTCCCCAAAAGGAATTTCTTCTTGTAAATAAATAATTTTTCCACGCAAATCTTCATGAATCAGGGATTTTAATCTCATCT
>JAKDZT010000283.1 GCA_030462125.1 Tetragenococcus sp. | reverse complement strand
AACGGATTTCATATGTCCCTGGCGACGTATCACTTTGGGGAAACCTTAGCGGCGGAGAAATTATTGATTTATTTATAAAATTACATGGTAAAAGAAACAAACAAAAGCGTGATGAATTAATCCAGCGCTTTGAATTAGATCCGAAGAAAAAAGCTAAGAATTACTCCAAAGGGAATCGCCAAAAGGTTGGATTAATTGCAGCATTGTCTGTTGATTCAGACTTATATATTTTTGACGAACCCACTTCTGGTCTTGATCCATTAATGGGAACGATTTTCCAAGAAGAAGTCCAAAAAATGAAAGACGCCGGTAAAACAATTCTACTATCATCTCATATTTTAAGTGAAGTCGAACATTTAGCCGATAAAATTGTCATTATTCGTCAAGGTGAAATTGTTGAATCAGGATCTCTTGAAGAAATGCGACACTTAACTCGTCCAACAATTACCTTAGTAACTGAACAAGATGTATCCCAGATGGCAAAAATCAATGGTGTTCACAACTTTCAACAAAACGACAACCAAGCCGTATTTTCTGCTGAGAATAAATATTTAAATGATATCTTGTTTCAAGCAAGTAAACTAGGCGTTAAAAAATTCGAGTCAACGCCTCCCACACTTGAAGATTTATTTATGCGTCATTATAAAGGTTAATCGTTAAAGGAGAGAAATACGGTGAAGGAAAAATTTAATGCTACATTTATATTACTTCTTCAATATTTTAAAAGAGATTGGCAAAAAATCATTCTTTGGATTCTAGGCGTTGGCTTATTTTCTGCGGCTTTTGTTCCAGCTTTTGAAGAAATAGCTAAGGGACAAGGACTACAAGGGATGTATGAAACATTGCAAAATCCTGCAATGGTATCGATGGTAGGACCTACATCAGTTGATTCAGCGCAAGATTACACATTAGGAGCAATGTATGTTAACGAAATGTTGTTATTTTGTGCTTTATTTTCTATGATTATTACCATTTTGCATGTAATAAACCATACTCGCAAAGAAGAGGATCTCGGACTCACTGAATTGGTACGTTCCTTTCAAGTCGGTCGTCAAGCCAACTCCCTAGCAACTATTATAGAAATCGTCCTTATCAATGGATTATTAATGCTATTTATTAGCGGTGTAATGCTTAGTTTTAATGTGGATTCCATTTCCCTTGAAGGTATTTTTATATTCGGGGCTTCCATCGCTATGGCCGGTATTTTAGGTGGCGCTGTGGCACTAATAATGGCTCAACTGTTGCCCAATTCTTCAGGAACAATTGGTGCTTCTTTAGGTATTATGGGGCTTTTGTATATTATTCGTGCAGGAACAGACGTTTCAAATGCTAATCTTTCTTTATTTAACCCACTAAGCTGGAGCTATTTAACCTATCCTTTTACTGAAAATAATTGGTCTTTTATTATTTATTCAGCTCTCTTTAGTTTTGTCGCTGTTTTCATCGCTTTTATCCTTGAAGGAAAACGTGATATGGATCGAGGGTATCTCCCAGAAAAAGAAGGACGCGCTCATGCTAAAAAATCTTTATTGTCCGTACATGGTTTATTCAGCAAAATAAATAAAGGCATGATTATCTCTTGGCTGATAGCCTTTGTTGTGATGGGTGTTGCTTATGGTTCTATATACGGTGATATGAATAGTTTTATCGAAAGCAACGAGCTGATACAACAAATGTTTACAGCTTCTAATACTACACTGGAAGAATCATTTACCAGCACTATTATGCTAGTCATGATCTTTTTAGTTGCAATTTTACCTATCAGTATTGTAAATAAGTTATTTACAGTAGAAAAACAACAATATCTAAGTCAGCTTTTTTCGACTAAAATATCACGCGCACAGTTTTATTGGACAACTGTATCTTTAGCTGTTTTTTCTAGCCTTATAGGAATTTTATTAGCAGCCGCAGGACTCGGAAGTACTGCCATCATCTCAATGAACAATAGTAGCACAATGGATCTAGTCGACTTTCTTGCTGCAGGCTTTAATTTTTTTCCAGCTACTTTATTTTACACTGGCCTTTCTTGCCTACTCCTCGGCTGGGTTCCTAAATGGGGAAAAGTAGTCTATATTTATCTTGGATACTCCTTTGTATTAAGCTATTTTGGAAATATTGTTGATTTACCTGACTGGTTTTTTAACACCTCTGTTGAAAATTGGTTAGCGCATCTGCCAACAGATGATTTCGATCTTAGCGTATTTCTTATTATTAGTTTTCTTAGCCTACTCTTAATATTTTCAGGTTTTCTAGGATACAAGCGGCGGGATTTAGTTGTAGGAACATAAATATAAAATAAATCGTCACTAATACAAGTGGGCTCAACTTTAATCGATAAAACAGCCATTATAAGCAAATTGTATAAAGTTTGCTTATAATGGCTGTTGATTTTATAGCTGATTAGGGTTTTGGCGATCGAATTTTACCTGCGGACGTTTATGATGCCCATAAATTCTCT
>JAKDZT010000282.1 GCA_030462125.1 Tetragenococcus sp. | reverse complement strand
AAAAAGAAATTCTGAAAATCCTCGTTGGCTAACAATGGTCAAAATAGCGGATGCATTAGATATCAGCTTAGATGAATTCAGAGAGAAAGGAAAATAAAATGTTCGGATTTAAAACAAAAGAAGAAAGTGCGATTCTTGCTGACCATAATAATACGGTTAGAGATATTAAAGAGATGATGGCATTGATTGACCAAATGTCAACTACAATCGCAACACAAGCTCAAATGATTGGTACAAGAGATCAATTGCTCGATGAAGCATATTTAAAACTTGAATCAGCCGAAACAGAATTAATTATTCGTCGCAAAAATGATGAATTTCGTCAAAAGTTAACAGTAGCAAAATAAAAAAGCCCGCACGGGAATGCGGACTAAGACGTGATGTGTCTTCTTAATTTTATACCTAGATTATATCACGTTTCAACAAAAATAAGAAATGGAGAACATTATGGAATTACAACTTATACCAGTAGATGGAGATGGACAAAGGGTTGACTTGAATCCATCAGCTATAAAAGATATGGATAATATCACACTTACAGAATTCTTAGCTCAGGCAAAGATTATAGCTGACCTTTATAAAAAAGGCGAAACTGAGGTTAAAAAACGGCTTGATGAAGGTCAACAATTTAATCGTTTGAGTTATGGTAAAGCGGCACAACAAAAGGTTTTAACCATGACTAATAAACAGAAATATGACTTAGTTAAAGCTCATGGTTGGGATTGTGTAGAGCCAATTACTTTAACTAAACTCAAGAGCAAGTTTGGAGATGGAATCGAACAAGAACTTGAGCAGTCCATTGTTTATAAAGATAAGAAAGCACCTCTTAAATGGGATGCGTGAGGTAAATCATGGCAGATTATGAAGAACAAATGCTTGCCTTACAAAAACCTTTGCAACCAGACCGAGTAGTTTGGAGAGTTCAACAATCAGGATTTTCTAAACAAGGGAAACCTTGGGCTATGGTTCTTGCTTATATGGATAATCGGGCAGTTCAAGAACGTTTTGATGAAGTTTTTGGAATTGCTGGATGGAAGAACGAATTCAAAACAGCTCCAGATGGTGGGACGTTATGTGGTATATCCGTTAAGTTTGGAGACGAATGGGTCACCAAATGGGATGGCGCAGAAAATACTCAGGTTGAAGCAGTTAAAGGTGGGTTATCCGGCTCAATGAAAAGAGCTGCTGTCCAATGGGGAGTAGGTAGATATTTATATGACTTACCTACCAGTTTTGCTCAAACCTCACTTGAAAAGACTGATGGTTGGAACAAAGTTTTTGATAAAAATTCAAAAAAGAACTTTTGGTGGAATAATCCACAGCTTCCAAGTTGGGCTTTACCTCAGAATTCAAAGGTTCAAAATACAAAAGCTGACTTTACTGAAGAAGAGGTACCAACTCCACCTAAATTATATGTTGTTGGTAAAGATAAAAAAGAATTTGATGAGAAAAAGCTTCAAGCTGTAGTTAACAAAATGGCTATTATTGCCGGAAAAGACTATGGGGCAAGTATTGATGAACAAAATGATTGGCTAAAAATGCCGCTTGATAAAGCTTACAATGATATCGAAAAATTCGTAGATATAAAAAAGGAAGAACAAAATGATTAACAATGTCACTCTAGTAGGGCGAATTACTAAAGAACCTGAACTTAGATATACACCACAAAATAAAGCAGTTGCCACTTTTACTCTTGCAGTTAATCGAGCATTTAAAAATGCTAATGGAGAAAGAGAAGCTGACTTTATCAATTGTGTTATTTGGGGTAAATCAGCCGAAAACTTGGCCAATTGGACTCATAAAGGTCAATTAATCGGAGTTACTGGTAGTATTCAAACTCGAAACTACGAGAACCAACAAGGGCAACGTATTTATATTACGGAGGTTGTCGCAAGTAATTTCCAAGTACTAGAAAAAAGTAATCAAGCAAATGGTGAACGAGTTGGTAATCCAGCAGCAAAACCACAAAATAACGATTCTTTTGGAAGTGTTCCAATGGAAATTTCAGATGATGACCTACCATTTTAATTAAACCAAAGCTGGAGGGTGGCGGAACGAGCCGTAAAGTCAATGAGTATTTAGTGTTTACACATAACCACTCATCGCCAGCTTTTAATTTGAAATCTAAACTGGTCGAATTCGACCACATTGAAATAAATATAGAAGAAAGGAGAAAGTTTGGAACAAAGTACAAAATTCTTCAATCAAATACCAGTGCCAATTGTGGAAGCTGATGACTTAAATGATTTTGAAAAACTTCTTTTTGGTGAAATATATACTATGGCCAATTCTTATGGAAGTATTTTTCCATCAAATGCTTATCTTGCTAAAAGGTATGGCAAAACAACTTGGACCGTTTCAACGACTTTGAAAAAGTTACAAGAAAAAGGCTATATAAAAATGGAATATGAATTCGAAGGTAAAGAAGTCAAAAAAAGATATATTTACCCCTATTTAGAT
>JAKDZT010000281.1 GCA_030462125.1 Tetragenococcus sp. | reverse complement strand
CTTATGGCTAATAAAATAGCTAGGAAAATGTAATATACAGCTCCTAGAATTAAGTGTTTTCTTTGAATTTTTTATTTTGGTATCTCTTCATCGCTTTATTTTTTCTTTGTTTTTTTTAAATGAACGAGACAATGGTTGCTACTATAGCAATCATTATTAAGATATTTAAAGTAACCATACTAGATCCTGTGACTTTAAAACCGACTTCAGATCTCCCGTTAGACTCTATATTAAGATAAAAATTAAAAACTATGATAGTTAGTATTCCTATAGAAGCAAAGATACCAATAATATCGGTAACTAATTTAACATATCGATAGTTTATTCTTTCAGTTAGCATATATTTCACTCCTTTATGTATTAATTAGTTTAATTAAGTAAATTAAAGGTATTAAGATAATAGCCACCTCGGCTTAACTCTTTGTTTCACACTTACTACTGTTAGCAATTCATGCTAATAGTAGTTTTTATTTTAAAATTAATTGGATCTATCATTTCTTGTCCAAAAGAAAAATAAAAATGTAAGAATAAGTGATGATATTATACTTGTTGCTAAATCGAACATTAAAAAAGCAAGTGAAATTTATATGAATTTCACTTGCTTTTTATTTTCTAATTCAATTTAGGATAGAACTAGAAAGTTATTATTAATGAAACACTACTCTAACACAAAGAAATAAAATATCAAATTAATCTTTCTCTGCCTTTTCTGCTTTCCTTGCTTCTTCGCGTTGACTTTGAACGTATTCTTCCATTCTATGTTTATTAGGCGTAAGAGATAATCCTAATAGTTTCCGCTCTTTATTAGCATCTTTGTAAAAGCTTATCATCATAAAGATAATAATTACTGAGAATGGTAACGCAGTCATAATCGCCATGTTCTGAAGTGCATTCAAACCATTGTCCCCACCAGAGAAAAGCAAAACAAATGCTATTAAAGCTTGTGCAATACCCCAAATAACTTTAACCACTGCAGATGGATTTAAAGAACCATACGTTGTTTGCATTCCTAAAACAAATGTAGCTGAGTCTGCAGATGTAATAAAGAAGGTCGCAATTAGGAAAAGTGTAATAATAGACATTACAGTTCCTAAAGGCATTTCATTAAATACACCAAACAAAGCTGTTTCTGGTGGCATATTGAAGATTTGAGGATGATCTTTAGCAGTTTCGATACCTAATACACCAAAAGCTGCAAACCATACCAAACTTACTAAAACTGGAACAAGCATTACGCCTGAAACAAATTCTCTAATTGAGCGTCCTTTTGAAACGCGAGCAATAAATATACCAACAAAAGGACTCCAACTAATCCACCATGCTAATTGGAAAAATGTCCATGACGTCATCCATTCATTCTTTTGTGGATTTAACGGTGCAGTATCAAACATATTAAACAATAATGTGTTTAAGTATTCGCCAGTAGAACTTGTAAGCATGTTTAAAATTAAAAGCGTAGGTCCTACAATTAAGACAAATAGTAAAATGAGCCCTGCTAGTCCCATATTAGCATTACTTAAATATTGGATACCTCTACTCAAGCCTGACCAAGCACTAGCAAGAAATAGGATAGTTACAATAATAATAATAATACCTTGTGTGAGAATATTATTTGGGATATCAAATAAATAATTTAATCCACCAGCTATTTGCATTGCTCCTAAACCTAAAGAAACAGCTACGCCGCCTACAGTAGCAAAAACCGATATTACATCGATAACTGTACCTAATGATCCATCTACTTTATTACCAAATATTGGACGTAAAGTTCTTGAGATAAGCGCTGGTTCGCCTTTTCTAAACTGAAAATATGCCAAACCCAATGCAACTACAGCATAAACCGCCCATGCATGGAATCCCCATTGCATGAAAGCACCTCTTAAAGCTTCAGTAAAAGCGTGTGCTGTCTTAGGATCTCCTGTTGGAGGTGAAGCAAAATGACTAATTGGTTCAGCAGCTCCCCAGAAAACTAAACCAATTCCCATGCCTGCACTAAATAACATTGCAAACCATGACACAGTATTAAATTCAGGTTTATCATCAGGTTTTCCTAATTTCAATTTCCCAATAGGACTAAACATTAAGAAAACGCAGAAAAATATCATCATGGCAACAATTACCATGTAATACCAACCGAAATACTTTGTAATCCATCCCGTGATATTTGTACCAATCGTATTGAATTGATTAGGAAATAGTGCTCCTAATAAAACTACAATCGCTATAAGAATAATACTATAAGTGAAAACAGAAGAAAGTTTATTTCCACTAAATTTTTGTTCTTTAGATTCCAAATTAAAACCTCCCTATGTATTTTCAAACATTTAAACAGAATAACAAAGCTTATTACATAATACAACTTGATATAGCTATCATAAGGCCTTTTTTGCCTGAAAAATTAGGTGTTTTATTAATATTTTAAAATCAATAAAAAGTTAATATTGCAAATATTTGATTTAAA
>JAKDZT010000280.1 GCA_030462125.1 Tetragenococcus sp. | reverse complement strand
TGTCTTTTTTTGCATTAAAACAGGGCCAAAATATAATTCTTTGCTTGTATAATGACTATTTTCTTGATAGCAAGCAACAATAATTTCATAAAATTTTCCATAATCTTCAATGATCTGTTCGTCGTAAATTTTATAATGATTAGCTGCTAACCAATGCCGTACATCAGATTCATGGTTGTTGGGTTGTAAAATCAACCGTTGCCCTTTTAAAGAACCATCTTTCTGGCCATTGGTTAATATGCTCTCGATCAATATCCCGCCCATACCCGCAATCACGATCGTGTCAATCTGGTCTTTCGGATAGATAGCTGTTAGACCATCAGCTAATCTAGCAGTGATCTTTTCTTCAAGATCATATCTTTTTACTTGTGCGCTAGCAGCTTTTAAAGGGCCTTGGGCAACTTCTCCAGCAATAGCGTAGTCTACTTTGCCCGCCCTTACTAAAAATATAGGCAAATACGCATGATCAGAACCAATATCGGCTAAACGAGCCTTTCTGGGAACAAATTCAGCAACCGCAGCCAAACGCTGAGATAATATATGGCTATTCAAAAAGCTTTCTTCCTTTCTCTTAAATTAGAAAAGGAGCTGTAACATAATAAAAATAACCGAACTATGCTTGCTGAGATTTGTTGGTTGTTGTAAATTTGCGAGGAGCAATTACAAACACAACCTCTCTATAGTTCGGCTATTTTATCAGCAAAGAAAAGGATGCCACAGACTATCATTTATACTAAGTGTTTCTTCGATTTCTTCCAGTCAGCTCAATTTCTTGTGCTAGATAACGTATACGTTCCATCAAACGCTTAGCTTTTAACGGCTCTTCTTCTCCGCGCTGTGTCACTGATAGATGTTGCTCTAATTCTTTCATGGTAAAATTAGAACTAAAAAAAGTAGGAAGCTGTTCCTGCATACGGTATTGCAAGATAACGCCAAAGATATCATCGCGGATCCAGCTGCTCATCGCGTCTGCCCCAATATCATCTAACATCAAGATTGAAGCACTTTTAACCGCATCAAGTTTTTCGCCAACTTCATCTTTTTTGATCGATTGTTTCATATCTACTGCAAATGAAGGAAAATGCAGCAGTGTCGATGTATAACCCGCTTCAGCTAAATCTCGGGCAATCGCACCTAACAAATACGTTTTTCCTACACCAAAACTACCCACTAGATAAAGACCTTTATGAAAAACTTGCGGATTATCTTTATAAGCGTTGATAAAATCAATCGCACTCATAAAGGCTTTGCCGCGTCCTGTTGTTCCTTCGTAATTTGCCATACGGGCTTCTTGAATATCTTTAGGCATATTCAGTGCTTGAATACGACTGCGGATCTCTTCTTGCTCTTGTTTGGCTACTAATTCTTCCGTCGGAATATAAGTGACATCCACCGAATGATAGTTCAATGTTAATTGGGGTTCATAACCGGGTGCAATCATTGTTGGATCGTTTAAATCAAATTTTCTTTTTTCCTGCACAAATTCATATAACTTCGCGTAACTACGTTCAATGTCATCTTCTGACAACTCATTTTTATGCTCATCCAAAAAATTTTGCACATCTTGATCTTTTAATACCTCAGTCATCATTTCAGAAAAACGCGTGCGATAATTTTTTTGATTCATTAACTTATTTAGATTTTTTCCCACATCTTCCATTAGCTTTCACCTTCTTTGCGTTTCAGATAATCCTGAAGTTTTTTATTAATTTCTTCTTGTACTGCCGGGTCTTCCACTTCTTCATTAGGTTTGTCCACCCAGTCTGGCAAACTTTCCTTACGAATAGGCTGTTGCTTATTATTTGCATAATTTTTCTTTTTACTTGGCTTATTCTTAACTTCTTTTACTAAATCACGTACGTGTTTAATCGCTTGTTCTGGACTGTTAATTTCTAATTCTGACCAATCTGTAGCAATTTGATTGACAAAATTGGACTGTAAAAAGCTATTTTTCTTAACAACCAGAATATAATGAATTAAAACATTAATCACACTATTAGGTAATGGACTACGTTCGACTAGCGTCTTTAATAACCAAGTTTCAGGATCTGTAACAAAATTATGCTTTTCATTTTTTATCGCTTGTAAAAAATCCATGGGCGCTGAACTTTGTGCAATTTTAACTAACTGTATATCATTTTCAGAAAAGCCCGTTTGTCGTAAAGTATTGAAGCGACGCTTCTGTTCATCAGATTGTTCGTCATAGTTATCTGCTTGTTTTTCTTTTTTTACTGTCGCTTGCTTTCTAATGACTTTATCCAACGCTTTTCGATCAACTTGGCCATCAGATAAAGAAACCGCCTCAGTCATGAAATCAACTAATTTCATTTCATCAAAACCAAATAAATTAGCATATAAAGTTAGCTGTTGCTTAAAAGAATCATCAAAATTTTCTTTAGCAATAAACTTTCGTTGCGCTAACTGATACAAAAAATCCCAGTCAATTTGACCTTCATCTAACTGTAATTGTT
>JAKDZT010000279.1 GCA_030462125.1 Tetragenococcus sp. | reverse complement strand
TGTCTTTTTTTGCATTAAAACAGGGCCAAAATATAATTCTTTGCTTGTATAATGATTATTTTCTTGATAGCAAGCAGCAATAATTTCGTAAAACTTTCCATGATCTTCAATGATCTGTTCGTCATAAATTTTATAATGATTAGCTGCTAACCAATACCTTACATCCGATTCATGATTGTTGGGTTGTAAAATCAAGCGTTGTCCTTTTAAAAAACCATATTTCTGGCCTTTGGTTAATATACTCTCGGTCAATATCCCGCCCATACCCGCAATCACGATCGTGTCAATTTGATCGTTCGGATAGATAGCCGTTAGACCATCAGCTAATCTAGAAGTGATCTTTTCTTCAAGGTCATATCTTTTTATTTGCGCGCTAGCAGCTTTTAAAGGGCCTTGAGCAACTTCTCCAGCAATGGCGTAATCTATTTTGCCCTCCGTTACTAAAAATATAGGCAAATACGCATGATCAGAACCAATATCTGCTAAACGAGCCTTTCTGGGAACAAATTCAGCAACTGCAGCCAAACGCTGAGATAATATATGGCTATTCAAAAAGCTTTCTTCCTTTCTCTTAAATTAGAAAAGGAGCTGTAACATAATAAAAATAACCGAACTATGCTTGCTGAGATTTGTCGGCTGTCATAAATTTGCGACTAGTAATCACAGACACAACCTCTCTATAGTTCGGCTATTTTATCAGCAAAGAAGGAGATATCACAAACTATCATTTATTCTAAGTGTTTCTTCGATTTCTTCCAGTCAGCTCAATTTCTTGTGTTAGATAACGTATACGTTCCATCAAACGCTTCGCTTTTAGCGGCTCTTCTTCTCCACGCTGTGTTACTGATAGATGCTGCTCTAATTCTTTCATGGTGAAATTGGAGCTAAAGAAGGTAGGCAGCTGTTCTTGCATACGGTATTGCAAGATAACCCCGAAGATATCATCGCGGATCCAACTACTCATCGCATCTGCACCAATATCATCTAGCATTAAGATAGAAGCACTTTTGACCGCGTCAAGTTTTTCGCCAACTTCATCTTTTTTGATCGACTGTTTCATATCTACTGCAAAAGAAGGAAAATGCAGCAGTGTCGATGTATAACCCGCTTCAGCCAAATCTCTGGCAATAGCGCCTAATAAATACGTTTTTCCTACACCAAAACTACCCACTAGATAAAGACCTTTATGAAAAACTTGCGGATTATCTTTATAAGCGTTGATAAAATCAATCGCACTCATAAAGGCTTTGCCGCGTCCTGTTGTTCCTTCGTAATTTGCCATACGGGCTTCTTGAATATCTTTAGGCATATTCAGTGCTTGAATACGACTGCGGATCTCTTCTTGCTCTTGTTTGGCTACTAATTCTTCCGTCGGAATATAAGTGACATCCACCGAATGATAGTTCAATGTTAATTGGGGTTCATAACCGGGTGCAATCATTGTTGGATCGTTTAAATCAAATTTTCTTTTTTCCTGCACAAATTCATATAACTTCGCGTAACTACGTTCAATGTCATCTTCTGACAACTCATTTTTATGCTCATCCAAAAAATTTTGCACATCTTGATCTTTTAATACCTCAGTCATCATTTCAGAAAAACGCGTGCGATAATTTTTTTGATTCATTAACTTATTTAGATTTTTTCCCACATCTTCCATTAGCTTTCACCTTCTTTGCGTTTCAGATAATCCTGAAGTTTTTTATTAATTTCTTCTTGTACTGCTGGGTCTTCCACTTCTTCATTAGGCTTGTCCACCCAGTCTGGCAAGCTTTCCTTACGAATAGGCTGTTGCTTGTTATTTGCATAATTTTTCTTTTTGCTTGGCTTACTTTTAGCTTCTTTTACTAAATCGCGTACATGTTTAATCGCCTGTTCTGGGCTGTTAATTTCCAATTCTGACCAATCGGTAGCAATTTGATTGACAAAGTTAGACTGTAAAAAGCTATTTTTCTTAACAACCAGAATATAATGAATCAAAACGTTAATCACGCTATTAGGTAATGGACTACGTTCGACTAAAGTCTTTAATAACCAAGTTTCAGGATCTGTAACAAAATTATGCTTTTCATTTTTTATCGCTTGTAAAAAATCCATGGGCGCTGAACTTTGCGCAATTTTAACTAACTGAATATCATTTTCGGAAAAGCCCGTTTGTCGTAAAGTATTGAAGCGACGAGTCTGTTCATCAGATTGTTCGTCATGGTTATCTGCTTGTTTTTCTTTTTTTACTGTCGCTTGCTTTCTAATAACCTTATCCAATGCTTTTCGATCGACTTTGCCATCAGATAAAGAAACCGCCTCAGTCATTAAATCAACTAATTTCATTTCATCAAAGCCAAATAAGTTGGCATATAAAGTTAGCTGTTGTTTAAAAGAATCATCAAAATTCTCTTTAACAATAAACTTTCGTTGTGCTAACTGATACAAAAAATCCCAGTCAATTTGACCTTCATCTAACTGTAATTGTT
>JAKDZT010000278.1 GCA_030462125.1 Tetragenococcus sp. | reverse complement strand
AAATTTAGGAGGGAACTTAAATGGGAAGTAAAATAATTGAAGTACAGAACATAAATAAAAGTTTTCACGACCATGTAATATTTGAAAAATTATCTTTTGAAGTTCCTGAAAATTCTTTTACAACGATCTTTGGGTCAAGCGGAAGTGGAAAATCAACTTTATTAAACATTATAGGTTTATTAGAAAATTATGATTCTGGTGAAGTTAAACTTTTTGCTGAAGCCATTCCTAAAGTAAATAGTAAAAAAGCATTATTGTTAAGAAGAAAAGAAATTAGCTATTTGTTCCAAAATTTTGGTTTAATCGAAAGTAAAACGATACAAGAAAATTTAATGATTGGCTTACAGTACATTAGAGGATCGCCTAAGGATAAAAAGAAACAGATGAATGATGCTTTAAGTCAAGTACATTTAAGCGTTCGTTTGAACGAAAAGGTTTATAATCTATCTGGTGGAGAACAACAGCGCTTAGCGATTGCAAGAACAATTTTAAAACCTTCTTCGCTTATTTTAGCCGATGAACCAACGGGATCATTAGATAATAATAACAAAAAAGATATCATTGAATTGTTGGAGTCATTAAAAGAAAGCGGAAAAACGATTGTTGTTGTTTCTCATGATCCAGATTTTAAAGAGAAAAGCGATAATGTTTTAATACTTTAAAATAAAAAGCAAATACTTTTATAAAACAAAGGAGTAATTCTATGAAAAAGAAAAATGTTAAACTATTATTAGGAGCAATCACATTATCCACTTTATTTGCTACTGTCCCAGTAGGAGCAGATACGCTTGATTTGGGAGACGATGCCCCTACTTCGGGAAGTATTACATTGGATGATAATGACCAAATTGTAGAGAGTTCTTCTTCCTATTTCTTAAATTCTGCTGAGCCTAGAGAAAAAGCAGATAGCGTAACGCCATTTACAGCAATCAATTATGCAAACAGTAGATGGGTATACTATTCGAATC
This sequence comes from Tetragenococcus sp., assembly GCA_030462125.1. GTDB lineage: Bacteria > Bacillota > Bacilli > Lactobacillales > Enterococcaceae > Tetragenococcus. The sequence goes on along the minus strand of JAKDZT010000278.1, from coordinate 1,518 downwards.
GACATATAGGTAAGGGAACGAAGACAGGAAATTCAAACTATTATCATCAAAAGAAAAGACACGGTTCATACGCTGCTGTTGGGAGCAAAAAAAGTGGTTGGAAGAAAGCAAATGCCAAAAAATACAGTTATGCAAAAGCAACCGGCCCTAGTAAGAAGACTTTTGTTGCTAAATATGATGCCCCTTATAAGTAAGAGATAGAAAATGATAAGCTGAGAAGATAGCTTTAATAATTTATGTAGAAGGAAATAAAAAGTTTCCTTCAACATTTTATTATATTTTTAGATCTGATTAAATTTGTATTCCTCTTTCTTTTTTCTAAGGGTTTAATTAGCAGCTAAAACATTGTCATAGTAATAAAGAAAATCTATCATAAAAGGGCTCCACACATAAAAAATACGTATGGATGAGTATTGTGGACAGATAGAGCCAGTTGTGCGGAATTTAGAGCCAGTGATTGCGGAAAAATGAGCCACTCAGTGCGAAAGAAAGAGCCACTAATAGTCCAATACTACAAGTAGCTCTCTTTCTGTTACTCTTTTAAAGCTTCTTCCATATATTGGACCGCTAGTTGAACCATGTCATCTGTGGGAGGCTCCTTATCTTCTAAGTAATAAGGAAGTAAAAGCGCCTCTAATTCTTCCATCACTAAAGGAGGAAGATAACGGTGAAAATAATACAAGGCAATTCGTTTTTCTACTTCTTCTGAAATCATTTGCACGCCCCCAAGCCGTGTCGCTCACGCATAGAGATTTCTCCATCTAGCAGCACTTTATAGGAATCATGAACAATACGATCAAGAATAGCGTCTGCCACAAGGGCGTCTTCTAATTTCTCGTACCATCCTTCAGGAGCGGTTTGAGAACAGAAAATGGTCGAGCTGGTTTTTAACCGAGCTTCAATGATTTCAAACAACGTATAGACGTATTCTTCTGGCAACGCCGTCAATAGCCATTCGTCAATAATAAGAAGCTCGATTTTCTTGTACTTGGTGATCAACTTTCGAAAACTGCCATCGGCTTCGTTTCTAGCGGCGAGGAATTCGTCTAGTAGTTCTGGCAGTCGTACATATTTTGCCTTGTGGTGTTGGCGACAAGCTTGCACACCTAAGGCGTTTGAAAGCCATGTTTTTCCACTCCCAGACGCACCCATAATAATGATATTTAAATGGTGTTGTATATAATTTCCAGAGGATAATTCAAGCAATAGTTGCTTATCAAGATGTCGATCGGCATGATATTCAATATCTTCTACTGCTGCACTGGGATCACTGAATTTTGCTTGCTTGATTAAGCGTTGTAATTTATTGGATTTTCTTCGAGAGTATTCCTGATCCACCAGTAAGTTCAATCGGTCTTCAAAAGGCATATCTTGAAAATCTGGGTTCCCCATTTGTTCTTTGTAGGCTTCTGCCATTGCGCCCATTTTCATTTCTGTTAACTTACGTGCTGTTTCTTCATTTATCATTTGTTTTTCCTCCAAAATAGTCTGCCCCACGAACAAATCCGTAGGATTGAT
>JAKDZT010000277.1 GCA_030462125.1 Tetragenococcus sp. | reverse complement strand
AACTCAATGGATTGATTGTACCACTAAATAGCGTCAAACAAAAGATAACTAGGCTCTCTTAACTATTTTTAAATTATTTTTTATAAAAAATAACGCAAATTTTTAGATTAGCTATCTTTACTTTGAATAACCGCGATAATTCCTTTTGAAAACGAGACTTCTGCATAGTCACTAATAAATTCATTACTTGCATACGAGGTTGGATACAAAACTTGCTGTTTATTTAAGGTATATTTACTTTTAGCTAATGTTAAATCAGCTACTGGCGTTAAACAACAATAAGCTAGGTATCGTTTATCCTCTTCTTTTATAACCGTGTGCTCACCAGGAAGCAAAAATGAAATTGAATTTTGGTTATCTTGAAGACATATATTTTGGCTGTATTTACAAAATCGCGGCTCCAAAACCATCCAAAAATTTGCTAGAAAATGATCGATCCTGCCCCCCGTTGAACCAACCATCGTGATTTTAGCCTCTGGATGCTCTTTTAAAATAAATTCCAAGGCCAATTGTGTGTCCGTATTATCTTTTTCAGCAGAAGAGGTCACGGTTTTTTCAACTGATTTAAAAATATTCGCACGTTCCTGTGTGTTTAGTGAATCAAAATCTCCGATAGCAATATTTAACGGGAGCCCTTTTTGTTTTAAAAAAAAGGCTCCACGATCAATACCAACATAAAGATCATAATGGTCTTTTAAATTTGGCCACTTAGAAACTGGTCCTCCCGCTGCTAGTAAAACGTTCATTATTCAATCGCTTCTTTCAACAGTTGAATTTGTTTTTTTGGTTGTTCTGCACCAAAAACGTAACTTCCCGCCACAAAAACGTTAGCTCCTGCTTCTTTACAACGTTTAGCTGTTTCTGGGACAATCCCGCCATCGACTTCTATGTCGTAATGGTAACCCTTTTCTTCTCTTAAGTTAGCTAATTGTTGAATCTTATCTAATGATTCTTCAATAAAAGATTGTCCACCAAAACCAGGGTTAACAGTCATTACAAGTATCTGATCTACCATAGGTAAAACATGATAAATGGCTTCAACAGGAGTTCCAGGATTAATAACCACTTCTGCTTGGATATTTTTATTTTTAATCAGTTGTAATGCTCGATGGATATGCGCGGTTGCTTCAACATGAACGCCAATGATATCGGCCCCTGCTTCAGCAAATGCATCGATATAATCTTCTGGATTTTCGATCATCAAATGCGTATCTAATGGTAGTTTTGTTACAGGCCGGATCGCTTGAATCACATTGGGACCAAACGTAATATTAGGTACAAAATGACCATCCATGACATCCACATGAACATAATCTGCACCATTTTTTTCGACTAATTCAATTTCTTCTTGCAAGTTGGCAAAATCTGCACTTAAAATCGACGGTGAAATTTTCATCATTCTATTCCCTACCTTTTCTTTTTATAAATGGGTTTTCTTTTTTTAATTTCTTCCAAAAAGCGAACATAATTCTCATACCTGGTTTTAGCAATACCGCCTGTTTCTACTTGTCGTTTAACCTCACAATCAGGTTCATTTAAATGGAGACATTCCCGAAACTTACATTGGTTTGAAACCTGCACAAATTCTGGAAATTGCTTTGCTAACTCTCTTTCGGTAATTTCTAAGAAATCAATTGCACTAAAACCTGGTGTATCTGCAACTAATCCATCAGCAATCGCAAGCAGCTCGACATGTTTTGTTGTATGTCGACCTCGACCTAGAGCAGTGGAAATTTCAGCTGTTTCCAATTTTAATTGTGGCATTAAACAATTCAACAAGGTAGATTTCCCAGCGCCTGACTGACCTGTAAAAACAGTTAAACGATGAGGAAATAAATCTGCTAATTTTGTCATGGCATCGTCTTCAGTTGAAACAATCACAATGTATCCAATCTTTCGATACATTGTGACAATTTCATTCATCAGTTCATCTTCTACTTGCAAGTCAGCTTTACTCAAGTAAATAATGGGTAGGACACCTTCATATTCTATACTCACTAAAAACCGATCTAATAAATAATAAGAAAACTGTGGCTCAGACAAACTGATGACAATAATCCCTTGATCAACATTTGCCACTGATGGGCGTACTAATTTATTCTTCCGGGGTAATACTTCAAGTAAATAGCCCTCTGTTAAATTTTCACTCTCAAAGGTGACAAAATCACCCACTACAGGCGTGATTTTCCGTTTGCGAAAATTCCCACGGGCTCTCGTTTGATAAATTTTACCTTCCGAATAAATGTAATAAAATCCACTCAACGCTTTTTGGATTTGTCCTTTCAAAAATCCTCCTCCTTTGTCTTTTTAATTGTATTGTATCATAATTTATTCCTTATTATATTTCAATTCATACAAAAAAAGATACCAGAAGAAAAGAAAATTTATCTCTTCTTCTAATATCCTTTTTACATAAACTCTTTTCAAAAGCTATCGGGAAGACAGGATTCGAACCTACGACCCCTTGGTCCCAAACCAAGTGCTCT
>JAKDZT010000051.1 GCA_030462125.1 Tetragenococcus sp. | reverse complement strand
CAAGAGAAGTATAGGGGTTTTTTTCATATCGTCCTTGACATAGGGTCCACTTTATTGTCTAATAAAGGCAAGTAGTTTTTTTGTGAGAAATTGTTTGATTAGATGGGTCAATGCGTTTTGAATCTTCAATTAGTAACGAGTTCATTGTGGGAGAATTCAATATAGGTCAAATAAACTAAAAAGATCATTAATTTTTTTGTGAATATAAAAACATTCAGGATGATTTGTGGTACTATGTGCATAGTATTAAAATCGTTTTATTTAATGAAGGAAATCGTTTTTATTTAAGCATAAAACCTGATCAAAATTTACATAGAGAAACAAAAAACAACCTGTTATAATAGAAAACGTGAAAGATGGTGGAACAGATGGAGACCGTTCAACAATTAATTGTCTGTGGTGGTTGCAATGCAAAAATCGGACCAGGGAATTTAGGTGATTTATTAGCGGATCTGCCTAAAGAAACTAATGAGAATCTGTTGGTAGGATTTGATTCGACTGATGATGCAGCTGTTATTAAACTACGTGATGATTTAGCAATCATTCAAACGTTGGATTTTTTCCCAACGATGGTGACAGATCCTTATCTTTTCGGTAAAATTGCAGCGGCAAATGCATTGAGCGATATTTACGCGATGGGTGGCGAAGTATTATCTGCATTGAATATCGTTGCCTTTCCAGAAGAAAAAGATTTATCTATTTTAAAGGAAATTCTACGGGGCGGTGCTGAAAAAGTACAAGAAGCTGGAGCGATTTTAGCTGGCGGACATTCGATCCATGATCAGTCAGTGAAGTATGGCTTGTCAGTCACAGGAACGATTGATCCAAATAAGATTTATCAAAACAATACTTGTCAGCTTGGAGATCACTTAATTCTAACTAAACCGTTAGGAGTAAGTATCATTACTGTGGGCTATAGCGCAGAAGAAATTAGTGAAGAAGCGTTTGTGAAAGCCACCACGAGTATGGAGACACTGAATAAATACGCAATGGATATCATTCGTAAATATCCAATCAATAGTTGTACTGATGTCACTGGGTTTGGTTTAGCTGGGCATCTTCATGAGATGTTAAATGACCGCTTCAGTGCAGAGATTCAATCTAAAAATCTTCCTTATTTTGAAGAAGCTTACCAAGGCGCGAAAGAATTTATTTTAACAGCTGGTGGTCAGCGGAATCGAAATTATATGGAAGCTAAGATTGATTTTCAAATTGATGATTTTGGAATCGAAGAATTATTATTTGATCCGCAAACTTCTGGCGGTTTGTTAGTCAGTGTCCCTGCTGAGGAAGTAGCAACACTATTACAAGACTTGCAAGCGGCTGATATTCCAGCTCAAGATTTTGGACAGGTCATTGAAAAACAAGACACAGAATTGATCGTTTATTAGAAAGGTGGATACTAATTATGTTTAAGATAGATGCATTAGGCAAGGCGTGTCCGTTACCTGTAATCGAAACAAAGAAAGCTTTACGGGAACACAAAGTTGTCCAAACAGTAGTAGACAATGAGATTGCAACACAAAATTTGAAAAAAATGGCGAAACAACTGGGTTATCTTTATCAAATGAATCAAGATGCACCGAGCCATTATACTGTTGTGATTTCAAAAGGGAATACTGAGCTGACGACAGAAGCACCGCAAGTAGCAGAACCAGTAGAGGCGGTTGACGATTATATCGTAGTAGTGGATACTAATGTAATGGGTCGTGGATCAGATGAATTAGGGAAAAACTTGTTAAAAGGGTTCATTTATTCTGTTGCTGAACAAGATGTCCTACCTAAAAAAATTATTTTTTATAATGGTGGTGTTCATTCAGTTGCCGAAGGATCTGATTCACTAGAAGACTTAAAAAATATGGCGGAACAAGGCGTGGAAATCTACGCTTGTGGCGCTTGTTTGAATTTTTATGAATTGACAGCTGCTGTAGGAGAAGTTACTAACATGTATCGTATCGTAGAAATGATGCGTCAAGCACCAAAAATCGTGAAACCATAAAGGAGCAGTTTTTATGCAAACATACGGGGTTGCTTTGTTTTATTCAACCCGAGAAGCCATGAAAGCTGAAGAAATCGCAAAGGAAGCCCAACTTGCTGTTCGAATCATTCCCACACCGGAAAAGATTCATGCTAGTTGTGGCTTTTCTTTGAAATATCCACTAGCAGAAGAAGATGCCTTAATTTCATTGCTTGCTAGTGCAAAGATTGCTTCAGAAGGGTTTTATCATGGGACTCGTGATGGTCTAAAGACAGAATACAGCATAAGAAAGGAAAAATAGATGGCAAATATTGTGATTGGGACAGCAGGGCATATCGATCATGGAAAAACTACTTTGATCAAGGCATTGACTGGAATTGAGACAGACACAACAAAGGAAGAAAAAAAACACGGAATGTCGATCAATTTAGGTTTTGCCTATTTAGACTTGCCGAACAACAAACGTGTTGGGATCGTAGACGTACCAGGACACGAAAAATTTATTAAAAATATGGTCGCTGGATTGCCTGGGATTAATTTAGTCTTGCTTGTGATCGATGCCGCAGAAGGGATCATGCCCCAGACGAAAGAACACATTGATATTTTGACGTTATTAGGAATTCGAGATTTTTTGATTGTGTTAACTAAGGTCGATACTGTCGATCCAGAGTTAAAAGAATTAGTGATTGAGGATATCCGTGATCAATTAGCAGATACTCCATTGGCGGATGCTGAATTGATCGAAACAGATGCGGTGACAGGTACAGGAATCAAAGAATTATTGACAAAGATTCAAGCCCGTTCAGAAGAAGTGCAAGAACGTTCTGAAAGTGGTTTGGCTCGCTTGAATGTAGACCGTGTCTTTAGTGTAAAAGGATTTGGTACGGTAGTAACGGGAACGTTATTAGATGGTTCCATCAATATCGGAGATGATCTGTATCTTTATCCGAGTGAAAAAAAGACACGGGTAAGAAATATCCAAGTCCATGAAACTGATGTGAAAAATGCACAATCTGGTCAGCGTACAGCTTTGAATCTAGCAAATATCGCTACGGATGATATCAAACGCGGCGATGTGTTATCAGTCTCAGAGAAGTTGGAAGATACTTGGATGTTGGATGTGAAAGTTACTTGTTTACCGGAAGTTGCTGGAGGAATCGGTCTGTGGGATCGTGTTCGCTTATTGATCGGTACGCGTGAAGTTATGGCTCGTACAGTTCCTTTAGGTATTGATTGGATTGGACCAGGGGAAGAAGGCTTTTTACAATTACGGTTAGAAGAACAAGTTGCAGTTAAAGAGCGGGATCGGTTTATTTTACGCTCGTATTCTCCTATGCAGACCATTGCTGGCGGAGAGGTCTTAGATGCTGCACCGCATAAACATCGCCGTTTTAAAGTTGAGATTCTTGAAAGTCTAAAAGCCAAAGAAGAAGGAAGCTTGGACGAATTAATCACCGATTTCTTAATCAACAAAAAACAACCTTTTACCAATGAAAAGGTATTACTGGAATATTTAGGAGTGGCTAAAGAAGAGTTGCAACCGATCTTAGTCGAAATGGAAGCCGAAGGTCGTGTAATCAAAACAAAAGCCGGCTATTTGGCTCAGGCCAGCTATCAAAAATTAGCTGATCGTGCCACGGAAATCTTGTCAGTGTACCATAAACAATATCGCTTGCGTTTTGGGATGCCGTTAGAAGAGTTTCGTTCTCGTATGCGAGGGATCTTAGCTGAAAAAGAAATTTCTGCATTGATTGCTTTGATGAAAGAAACGCTAGTCAAAGAAGCTAACGACAAATTGGCTTTAGTAGATTTCAACGTGTCTTTCAATAAATACCAACAAATCGCCAAGGAAAAAATCGAACAGACACTTGCTAAAAATGGGTATACACCGGCTAAAAAGGAAGAATTATTTGAGCTGGATAAAAATGCAGAAGAGGTTTTGGAAGCATTAAATGGCGACTCAGTGGTCTTTTTGACGCATGAATATGTCTTGTTAGGCAAAATTTTTGATCAAGCAGTGAATTTAATCCGTGAATATATCACGGAAAATAACCAAATGACTTTAGGTGATTTCCGTGACTTAACGAAGTCTAGTCGAAAATCATCAATGCTGATCTTAGAATACATGGACAAGCAAGAAATCACAAAACGCGTGGAAAATTATCGCGTATTAGGTAAAATGAGTTGATTTCATAACTATTTTATTAGACAAAAAAGATATAACTGAAGAGAGAAGGATCATAGATGGGGATTTATTTGGATAATGCCGCTACGACTGCCCAGAAACCGGCAAGTGTAGCCGAAGCAGTAGCACATATTTTACAAGGTGCGTATGGCAATCCATCACGTGGAGCTCATGGCTATTCGTTAGCTGGTTTTCGCGTAGCAGAAACGGCTCGTAAAAAAATTAAAGACTTGTTTAAAGCCGATCACCATTATGAAGTCGCTTTTACTAACAATGCAACGGTTGCTTTGAATGAAGTTTTAAAGGGATTGATCCAGCCGGGAGATCATGTGATTACAACGGATTGGGAGCATAATTCAGTTTTGCGCCCGTTGTATCAATTGGAAGCCCAAGGTGCAAGTTTTGATGTAGTGACTAGTGAGGCTGTAACTGGGCGCTTAGATTATGAACAATTCACCCAAAAAATCCGTCCAGAAACAAAAGCGGTGATTTGTAATCATGCCAGTAATGTAACCGGCAATCGTTTAGATCTTGAATGGGTCAAAGATTTTTGTGACAAACAAGGAGTATACTTGATTATCGATGCTTCACAAACAGCAGGAGTTGTTCCCATTGATCTTAGTGATGGGAAGGTCGCAGCAGTTTGTTTTACTGGTCACAAATCCTTATATGGTCCACAAGGGACAGGCGGTGTTTGCCTGCAAAAGAACCTACCGATCGAGCCAGTCATCACTGGCGGCGATGGGATGCAATCTTTTTCTAAAGTCCAACCTAAAGAATTGCCGACTTTGTTAGAAGCCGGCACGTTGAATATTCCAGGATTGGCAGGACTTGCAGCTGGTATCCAATGGGTGCAAGAACAACATTCAGAGATTGATTTGGGGTCTTATTTTTATCAAGAATTACAAAAAATTGCTGGAGTAACAATCTATGGCGACTTTACTAGTCCGCGGGTAGCAGTTTTTTCCATCAATATTAAAGATGCTGAATCAGCTGTCGTCAGTGAACTTTTATGGGAAGACTATCAAATAGCTACTCGACCTGGCTATCATTGTGCGCCATTGATGCATGAAGCGTTAGGAACTGCTGATCGCGGAACAGTCCGTTTGTCGCTTTCCAGTTTTACTACTAAGGCTGAGATTGATCAAGTCTTAGAAGCATTACAAGAGTTGGCGTCACGTTAAGAAAGTAGGGGGATTATGTCAAAAGAGATTCAACAAATTTTAGCGAACTTACCTTCGGTGGATATGCTGTTAAAACAAATCGATTCTAATTATCCACATGGAAAAGCAAAGGAGACCATCCAGCAAGTCTTAGCCGCTCTTCGCAAAGAAGTTGTAGCAGGCACACGGCAAACAATGATTGATCAAGCAGCGGTCTTGGCATTGGTCCATAAACAATTAGAAGAAAAACAATTTTCATTGCGACAAGTGGTCAATGGAACGGGAACAGTGATCCACACGAATCTTGGACGTTCTTCATTGAGTCCAAAGGTCCAAGAACAATTACTAGCGACTAGTTTTCATTACTCAAATTTGGAATTTGATTTAGAAAATGGGAAGCGGGGATCACGTTACAGCCATCTGGTCTCAATCGTGAAGAAACTCACAGGGGCAGAAGATGTTTTAGTCGTAAATAATAATGCTGCAGCAGTCTTATTGGTTTTGAGTACATTGACTCAAGAAAAAGAAGTCTTAGTCTCTCGAGGTGAATTAGTAGAGATTGGGGGCGCATTTCGGATTCCAGACGTCATCACTTCAAGTGGTGGGAAAATTGTAGAAGTTGGGACAACGAATAAAACTCATTTGATCGATTATGAACGAGCGTTGACAGAAGAGACCGGTGCAGTTTTAAAAGTGCATACAAGTAACTATCGAATCGTTGGTTTTACTGAAAGTCCCGAATTAAGCGACTTGGCTGAGTTGGCCCACCAACATCATCTACCATTGATTAATGATCTAGGCAGCGGCTTGTTACTCGACATGCGTCCTTTTGGCCTGCCGTATGAACCGACCGTCAAAGAAGTTTTGGATCAGGGCTGTGATATTGTTACTTTTAGCGGCGATAAATTGCTAGGTGGTCCGCAAGCGGGGATTATTGTCGGTAAAAGTGAATACATCGAAAAGATGAAGAAGAATCAATTGTTGCGAGCTTTGCGGATTGACAAGATGACATTGAGTGCATTGGAAGCGACATTGTCTTTATATCTTGATGAAAAAGAAGCAGTGGAAGCTGTTCCTACACTACACATGATCGGCCTAAGTGAGTCAGAGTGTTTAGATAAAGCCAATGAACTTGCGGAACGGTTGCGTCCGATCAGCGGCTTAAATGTGGCAATCGAAAAAGACAGCAGTAAAATCGGCGGTGGCTCTTATCCAGAACATTTACTACCGACATATGCTGTTGTGTTGAGCGGTGAACATTTTTCTGCAGATGCTTTACAAGAAAAATTACGCCTATCAGCTACACCGATTATTACCCGGATAAAAAATGACTGTAATTTCTTGGACTTGCGAACAATCGCACCCGAAGAATATTCACTGATTCAAGAAAGTTTACAGGAGATTTTTTTATAGCATCATAAATGTTTATTAGGAGGTGAAACTATTCAACCAGAAAAGAAATTAGTCGCTGTGTCACATTGTATTTTGAATCAAAATGCCGTAATTCATGGGTGGGAACGAGCACGAGGCGCATTTCCCTTTGCAATCGAGTTATTAAGTCGCGGGATTGCAATCATTCAATTACCGTGTCCAGAATTTTTAGTTTTAGGCGGAAATCGCCCACCAATGTCTTATGAAGAATATTCTGAGTTACCAGATTTTCGTCAGAAGTGCCAAGTGATGTTACAGCCAATGATCCAACAGATTCAAGCGTATCAAGCGGAAAATTATCACTATCTTGGTGTAATCGGAATCAATGAAAGTCCGAATTGTTCTATCAGCGGGCAACGAGGAGTATTGATGGAAGAATTTTTCGCAAAGTGTCAAGAAGCTCAGCTTTCTACAAATTATTTAGAAGTCCCAACATGGTACAGTGAGCAAGATCAAGGAGCGTTTCATGAGCAGTTGCAACTATTTTTAGAACGAGGATAGTTGGTTGAATTTTAATGGGAACCGCAGTATAAAAAACTTAATAGAAATAAGGGGAAAAAATGAACAATAGTAAAGCAAGAGTAATTGCGATGTGCGCCATCGCAGTAGTATTGAATGTAGTTTTAGGTGAAGCAGTATCAATGATGAAAATTCCGTTGTTATTTTTAGATACGATGGGGACAATTTTTATCGCAGCAAATTTTGGTATGGGATATGGGATTTTGACAGGTGTAACAACGAATTTATTAATGGGATTAATCAGTGGACCGTTATCAATTCCGTTTGCGTTGGTTAATGTCGCAGTGGCGATTGTAGTTGCCCTTATCGCTAAAAATGGTTTTGGCTATAAAAAAGCTTTGATTGCAGGTGTTTTATTGGCGTTTATTTGTCCAATGATTGGTGCACCGATTCGCTTAGCCTTATTCGGCGGTTTCACTGGATCAGGAACAGATATTGTTATCATGGCCTTGAGAGCTTCAGGAAAAGAAATGATCAGTGCGACATATTGGGGCGCAGTAACGGGGAATGTCGTTGATAAGATTGTTTCATGTTTATTAGTCGCATGGTTCATCAAATTGCCGCAAATGAAACGCTTTGCAGTAAAATGAGTTTGAATAGTTTCTAAGGCTAAGGTACTTAGTCTGGAATTACCAAAATGAGCTAGTGTCAACAAGTGTTTATGTTGAGGCTGGCTTATTTTTTTGTGTCTTTTTTCAAGATGACAAATTTGTTAGTTGAATTTAGGTTCTTTCAATGGTTGATAATCTAAGATTTTTGTATAGTTACTTTAGAAAATGATAAAGGAGTCATCAATTATGAAAAAATTTTTGATTGGATTCATCAGCTTAGTTGTCATCGTCATCATTGGCGTACAAGTCGCACAAAAAGTTGTATCTAGCGGCGATAATTATTATGTTCAAATTACTACAGATGGACAACGAGTTGAGAGTAAAGATGATAATGGAAATTCTTATGTCGACTATAAATATACATTACAAGGGTATGACAATAATGGGAAGGCCAAAAAATTAACATTCAATGCAACAAAAGATCGTCCTCTGCGGAAAGAAGCATTTCTTAAAGTAACTTGGAATAAGAAAAAGGGCGTCACCTCGTATGAGGAAGTTGCACAAAAAGACGTGCCAGATAAAGCGTTAGAAAAATTAGGCTTCTAAATTCGTAGACAGATTAAAAATAATTCTTTTAACAAGAAATGAGAGTGTGAACATGGAAAAAATCGTATCAGTTAATGAAGTAAAAAAGACTTATGGAAAAGGCAATCAGAAAAAAACAGAAGCGTTAAAAGGCATCTCTTTTGAAGTTGAAAAAGGCGAATTCATCGGGATTATGGGAGCATCAGGTTCTGGAAAATCAACATTGTTGAATCTGTTAGCCACGTTGGACAAACCAACTGCAGGCAAGATTCGAATCAATCAGGCCGATGTAACAAAATTATCAGGCAATCAATTAGCCGATTTCCGCAGCCATGAGATTGGATTTATTTTCCAAGATTTCAATTTATTAGAAAATTTGACGGCAGCAGAAAATATCGCTGTACCTTTATCGCTTCAAGGGGTCAAAAGCAAAGAAATCCATCGGCGGGTAGCAAAAGTAGCTAAACGCTTATCGATTGACGGGATTTTAACTAGTTATCCTGCTCAAATTTCTGGTGGACAAAAACAACGGGTAGCAGCAGCACGTGCCTTAGTGACCCAACCGACAATCTTGCTGGGTGATGAGCCAACAGGTGCGTTGGATTCAAATAGTGCGCGGGATTTATTGGATACAATGGAAGAATTAAATCAAGAAGATCAAGTCTCAATTCTTTTGGTGACGCATGATCCATTTTCTGCAAGTTATTGTCAACGGATATTGTTCATCAAAGATGGAGTGATCTATCAAGAGGTCAAACGTGAAAATCAAACACGAGAAGCTTTCTATCGTCAGATTCTAAGCATTCTTGGAAATCTGGAACAGTAGGAGGGATTTTCAATGCTTTTAAAATTATCGCTTACTGGGATTAAAGGACGCTTACGCGACTACATCGTATTATTTTCCGGTTTAGTTGTTGCATCTGGGATTTTTTATATGTTCGAAGCAATCGCGACGAACAAAAACTTTTTAGAAAATAATTCGTTGGTGTCATCTGCTGTAATCATTTTTCATTTAGGAACGGTACTACTTTCGATCATAACGTTTGTTTATATCGTCTATGCCAATTCCTTTTTAATGACGATGCGGCAAAAAGACTATGCGATGTTTATGATGCTCGGAGCAAAAGGGCGTAAGATTGCACAATTAATTTTTATTGAAACATTTGTCGTAGGTGTTAGCGCAACAGTCGTTGGAATTGTTTTGGGAATTGGGTTAAGTAGTGTCGTGCAACAATTATTGATCAATCAATTAGCTATCAAGATTACTCACTTCACAGCAATTAGTTCCTCAGCAACGGTCTTTACATTGCTTTTTTTCACAGCAATCTTTTTGTTAGCAGCGATAGTGAATGCTATGACCATCGTGAAAAAACCGATTTTAAGTTTATTAAAAGCTAGTGCAACTCCGCTGCCAGCTAATCGGAAACCGCTGACGTTAGTGCTCGAAGTAATCGCAGGGATCATCTTCTTAGCCATCGGTTATTTCATGATGACTCAAGTAATGAAATTAGCCTTTCTAGCACTAATCGTAGCTTTGATCACAATCATTTTAGGTACGTATTTTATGTTCCATTCGATTTTGATTTTTGTTTTAGATCTATTGAAGCGGCGAGATCGAATTGCATTAAAGAATTTAAATAATTTTACCTTGGCGCAATTGAGTTTTAGAATCCAAGATTATACACGGATTTTATCGATGGTCGCAATGCTTTTTGCTTTAGCATTAGGTGCAATCACCGTCGGATTAGGGTTTCATAATGAAATCATGAAAATGACAGAAGCTACGACCTCTTATGATTTACTATTAAATAATGGACAAAACTTTGACGCTTCAGAACTGCAGTCAATAAAACCAACGATAGATGTCGCCTATCAGCAAAAAGAAGACGCAAATACTATTTATTATGATCGTGAACAGTTTGATCAGACCCCTTTATTAGTGAAAGAATTTGGTGAGGGGCGCACGATTAAAAAAGTGCAGTATACTGGGGAAAGACTGGCTAAAGATGTGACTGCCTCAGATCAATTGCGTTCACTAGAATTACCCGATCAACGTACAAAGAACCATCAATTTGTTTCTAGTGAAGAATTTGCAGCTTTACCAGGAGAAACGACTCAATTACGTTTGATTACAGTAGCTGATTTTGCTAAAGATAAGGATGTACTGAAAGATTTAGCAAATGAAAATTTCCGCAAAAATCCTACGTTAGACAAAGAAATGGGAAGAATGGAGCAAAAGTCATTGGTTTATGAATTATACAATGCCTTGTTCTCCGGTTTTGAATTTATGGGCTTCTTCTTAGGGATTGCCTTTTTGACCATGTTAGCAAGTTGTTTAATGTTCAAAATCTTATCTGGTGCTAAAAGTGATATCCAACGGTATAGTATGTTGGAAAAAATTGGTACTCGCCGCAAACTATTGACACAATCAATCCAAAAAGAAATCGGTATCTTATTCCTAGTCCCAGGGCTGTTAGGTGTCACCCATGTCTTATTTGGACTCCAAATGTTCAAAGCATTGCTGAGTGAACCTTACAGCAATCTATGGGTGCCTTTCTTAATCTTCTTTGTTTTATATTTTATCTATTATATATTGACGATTTGGATT